>SOKD01000226.1 GCA_004376305.1 Candidatus Cloacimonadota bacterium
AAATTGCTAAAAGCAAGAAAATATGATAAAATAAAGGTTTCTTCATGCGGTCTGCTTGCCGCCAAAGGAATGATGGCAACGGAAAATGCTGTTTTTGCCACAGCGGAGCGGGATTACGATATCAGAAGGCATCATTCGCGACCAATAGACAGAATGCTTGTAGAACAATCAGATTTGATTCTCTGCATGGAGGGTTTTCAGAAAAGAGAAATTGAGAGAAAATTTCCGTTTGCTAAAGAGAAGGTGTTTCTTCTTCCGGAGTATTCCGGGGGGCATGGTGATATTAAGGATCCAATTGGAGGAGATTTGAACCTGTATCGTACTGTAACGGGTGAGATTGAGCATTATGCCAGAAAGTTGGTTCTGGAGCTCGAAAAAAGGATGAAATAGGAATATGAAAAAGACCTTCTTTCTTACCTGGTTTTTGTTTTTGCTTGTTTTTGTCAGTAGCTCAGCCGGAAAGAGAATGGCGATAGATAATCAAGGAATTCAGAGGGAACGGGAAGGCAAGATAGAAGAAGCAATTTCTGAATACATCCTGCACATAGAGAAGCATCCAGAAGATGCATCAATTGCAATGAGATTGATGAATCTGCTGTTCAGAGAGAAACGGTACAGGGATATTATTCTGACATACGATGCAATGAGCCCATATCTTAAAAAAAGAATTGAGATTGCTGGAATACTGGGAAAGGCATACGGGCAACTTGGTCAGAAAAGCGATTGTATTGATACGTTTGGAGCAATAATAAGGCGCGAGAATGGTTCATACAACAGCTATTCAACGGTCGGGAATTTTTTTCTATCAATGGGACTTATTGCGGAGGCAAAGAAGACATTCCTTGAGGGAAGAAAATTATGGGGTGATTACAAATTTTCGCGGGATCTGTACTACTGTTATTTGCGCGAGAACGATTATGTGCATGCGCTTAGCGAAGTTCTGAATCATTATAGAAATAAGCCAGAATCCAGGAATTGGGCCAAGCAGCAGATACAAAATCTCATTAAAAGGGATGAATCAATTCTTCAAAGCCTTGAGGAATATGCAGAAGAAAATAAAATATTCTATGATATTGCAGGAGATGTAATTATTGCCACGGGAGATATATCCAGAGCAAAAAAGTTTCTTCTTCACGCTCGTGATGCATCTTCTCTTTTCAAGTTTGCCGCTATCTGCCTACAGGAAGGTTGTTATCAAGAAGCAGAAGAGGCGTTACTGCAGATTCTTAAGCAGCAAATTAACAAAAGAGAGAAGGAAAGAGCGAACTATCTTCTGTCTTCAGCATACATTCATCTGTTGAAGTATGATGAAGCACTGGAAGCACTTGAATCCGTGTTGAGCACAGGATATGCCTTGAAAGATTCAGCACTCATTGAAAAGGCAAAAATTTTAGTGTATCATAAAAAAGAATACACCGATGCGGTACGAACTATTGAGCCACTTCTTAACCGAAAGGGCGGTGTACACAGGGATGTACTCCTCAAAATCACTGTTGATAGTTACATAAAATCTGGCGAACTTAAACAGGCAGAAGCCCTGGCGGGAAAAAGTTCTACCGCTCTATCCTTTTATCTGAGAGGTGAAATACTGTTCCTCAAATCCCGGTATACAGAATCCAACGCTGCATTCATGACAGCTGTTGCACGTGGACTTGATAAGGACTTTGCGAATAATGCGCTGGAGAGAATCATGATTATGGAATCTTTGAAAGGTAAACCTGAACTGCTGAATATCGTGAAGGATGTGGAGATGTTTGTCTGGAAAGAGCAGTACGATAGCGCACTTGTACTTGTTAACAAGGGTTTTGATGTGTTTAAGGAAAGGGATGAGCGAACAATGTTACTCTTTGTAAAGGGCAGGGTATATGTAATTATGGGTGAATTCATTAATGCAATCTCTTCCTTCAGAGGTGTATTGGAAGAGAGTGAGGATAGTCCTCTTTCACCGAAGGCACTTTTTATTGCTGCTCTCCTGTACAAAGAGGAGATGAACAATGTTACCATGGCAGAGGATCTTCTCAGGAAAATTATTTTTGATTATCCGGAATCTGTGGAGGCTGAACTGTCGAGAGGAGTTCTGGAAAATATGTAAATTGCGTAATGAGGTAATTGTTTTTCAGAAGAACGAAACTCTGGAAGGGGGATTTGTGGCGAGGAAAGCAGGGAAACGTAAGATGAAAAATGTGTCCGTAAGACAAAGGGAGAAGGTGAAAAAAGTGGCAGAGGAAAAGGAGAGGAGATCGTCAGCGATAACAAGTTTCCTTCCTCGTAAAATCGTGCAGATAAAAACACGTGATAAGGTGCTGCCGTTTGAATTTCTCCCCGCAACACTTTTCTACGGAGACATTTCAGGATTTACCGCGATGAGTGAAAAGCTCTCGAAACTCGGAAAAGAAGGTTCAGAAGAAGTTACGAAGATTATAAATCACTTTTTTGGTCCACTGATTAAGATTGTTCTCGCCTGGGGTGGCGACATATACCGATTTGGTGGGGATGCCATCTTTGCGGTATTTACCGATAATGGATGGAGTGCTGGGAAGGAAATACGGGCATTGGAAGCCGCAAAGCGCACTATTGATTTTGTTAAGAAGCATAAGAGTGTGGAAACGAAAAAAGGACGTTTTCATATAAGAATGCACTGTGCGCTTGCAGCGGGAAAAGTCTATTTCAAGGATTTCGGACAGGATTTCTTCATCGGCGGGAAACTTGCAAACGAACTGGTTCAGATTGTTGAAAAAGCGAAACCGGGAGAGATTGTAGCAAATGGTGAAGTCCAGAAAGCAGCACCAGGAGCGTTCAGGAAGGCGGAAAAGGGAATCTGGAAATGGAACAAGAAGAAGACAAAACGACTCAATCCTGAAGCCAAAAGGGATATTATGGACCTGATAAAGAAAACGCGCGGCGGCATCAACTCCATAACACCTTACCTGGAAGAGTGGATTCAGGAGAGAATCAATTTGCGGCCCACCTTCGACCCGAAGGATGGTGGTCACCGAAAGGTCACCTGTGTTTTTCTCTATTTTGGGGGGATTCGGTATGAGAAGGAACCGAAGAAAGGAACGGTTCTGCTTGCAGGCTTCTATCATGTCCTCAAAAAAACAGTAGAGAAGTATGGCGGATACTTGAATAAACTCGATGTTACATCCGGGGGTGATCGCGCACTCATTGTATTCGGATTTCCTATTGCTCTGGAAGACGATGAAAGGAGAGCTACAATTTTTGCCTATGATCTTTTAAATAATGCGTTCGTTAAATCAAAAGGTATACATGTGCGTTTCGGGATAAACAGTGGATTTGTGTTTGCCGGTCCTGTTGGTTCTGATTTGAGGAGGGAGTATACCGTTATGGGTGATGCCGTCAATCTTGCTGCTCGAATTGCTTCATCGGTAAAGAAGGATGAGATACTGGTAAGCGAATCCGTTTTTAACAAAGTATTCGGATACTTCGATTATCAAGCTATTACCCCAAAGGAAGTTAAAGGAAAAAAGGAAAAAGTCCGGCTTTTCAAGATTCTTGAAAAGAAGATGGTGGAGAGATCACTTCTCTCGAAATGGCTCTCCGAAAGTGAGAAGATCGTTGGCAGGGGCAAAGAGTTGAAAAGATTCAAGGAACTGGTGAACAAGGCAAAGAAAGCTAAGGGATGCATTTTTGCGATTTCAGGCGAAGCCGGGATAGGGAAATCAAGGCTGACACAGGAACTCATTAAGGAACTGAGGAAATCAAAGTTTGCTATATTTGAAGGTGATTGCATATCGTACGGAAGTGCATTCTCCTACCACCCGTGGGTAAGTATTCTTACCGATTTCTTTGGAATTCATCCTGAGGATTCGATGAAGGAACGGAAAAAGAAGATAAAGAAATCAATGGTTAAAGTTGACCGCAAACTTTCTGAATGGTTGCCCATAATTGGAGAGGTTATGGGTGTTTCATTTCCAGAAACACCTCTTACAAAGTTCCTGGATGCAAAGATAAAAAAACAGAGGGTTTTTGATATCACTTTTGATCTCATGAAACATGCTGCAAAAAAGAGGCCGATCAGCATTATTATCGAAGACCTTCACTGGTCAGATGCAGTCTCCATGGAGCTTGTTAATTATATTGGCAGGAATATTAAAAATAAACCTTTTCTTCTCGTGCTTGTTTTCAGGCCGATTAAAAGAAAAGAAGAATTTATGGAGAAGAAGTACGCAACCCTGATTACGCTCAAGGAATTATCTGAGAACGATAGTCTGATGCTTGTCAAGAATCTTCTCAGTATCAAAAACATACCCTCTGCATTCAGAAAGCTTTTAATCGAGAAATCACAAGGGAATCCGTTTTACATTGAGGAGCTGGTGAAATCACTTATTGAGCAGGGCTATGTTGTTGAAGAACGGGAAAAATGGAAATTCACCGGTGATATCCGAAAACTTCAGCTTCCCGACTCGGTTGAGGCAGTAATTTTGAGTAGAATTGACAGGCTTGACATTCAGGAACGAGATGTTCTTCAGGTTGCATCAGTAGTTGGAAGAGAATTTGATGAATTCCTTATCAGGGGGATCTATCCAGGACTTAAATTCCTAACAAAATCACTGAGAAATTTGCAGCATCTCGATCTCATTAAACGGGAAAAAGGAAAGAAACAGATTCACTACTTCTTCAAACATATTCTTACCCGTGAAGTTGCATATGAGTCGCTTTCCTATGCGAGGAGAAGGGATCTCCACCAGAAGACCGGGACATTTATTGAAGAGAAGTTGAAGGATCGAAGAGAGGAATTCCTGGGGCTTCTTTCTTACCATTTCCATGAAGGAAAAGATTTTGATAAGTCACTGCTCTATTCCGTTGAAGCGGGGGAAAAGGCAAAAAGGGTATACGCAAACGAGGAGGCAATTGAGTTTTTTACCCGCGCAATTGAATCGTACGAAAACTTGGAAAAACTCGATGGAAAATAACGCACTGAACTTGCGTGTGCATTATGGTGGGAATTTCAAAGGAAAGTGGTTCTGCGGGATTGACCAAAAAAAGCTTGACATTTGGTTCAATATTGCTTATTTTATGTAAATACTGTAGGAGGAAACTTGAAAAGATACATAATTTTTGTTTCTTGTATACTTTTATTACTTTCTTTTTCTCTATCAGCGCAATGGACAGGGAACATTAACGATTACTTCAATAAAACTGCGCCCTCCGTTGGAATGAGTTTTCTCAAAATCGGCATGGGTGCACGGGCAATTTCTCTTGCTGGAACGTATTCATCAATTGTCAGGGATCCAACAGCCGTGTACTGGAATCCTGCGGGGGTAATTTATTCTGAAGGAATAGATGTGAATTTCAGTCATTTATCGCTTATGGCAGACATACACTACGAGTTTGTTGCTCTATCGACCGGAGATACGAGGCAGGGCGTCGGTTTGGGCATGGGAGGGGTCTTTTATGGCGGCATGGAACTTCGAGGTGACACACCATCCGAAGAGCCAATCGGTACGTTTTCTGCTTACAGTTTCCTTATAAAACTTGCCTATGCGCGGCGGTTGGGAAGTGATTTTGTGCTCGGTGGTTCAATAGGTGGGGTTCTTGAAAGAATTTACATCTATTCTACCCATACGTATACTCTGGATGTTGGGTTGCTTTACTATCTTCCTGTTTTTAAACCGCTCGTTTTTTCGCTTAATGTGATCAACCTGGGACCGAAGGTAGTTTACATAGATGATTCTTTCCGACTTCCGTTAACCGGAAAGATTGGTGGTTCATATATGATGCAGAAAGGGAAAGCCACGGTGACGCTTGCAACAGATGTATCAAAGTCGATCGACTCACCCCTCTCAAGTGGTTTTGGAATTGAAACAGGATATTCATTTCTCAAGGTCAGGTTAGGATATCGTTATAATGAGAAGAATATCCAGCGATGGTCTACTGGTTTTGGAGTACAATATAAATTCCTTTCTATCGATTATTCTCTTTCCCCGTATCTCATGAATATGGGGAGAAAGCATTGCATTTCACTCAATTTTGATAGGTAATGCAGGAAGAAGCATTCAAGGAGGATAGGTGCTCTGTTTTGTCCTTGATTTTGAGAGACCAATTGTAGAACTCGAAAAGAAGATTGATGAACTGAGGATGCTTGCAGATGTGGAGCATTTCGAGGTCAAAGATGAGATAAAACGTTTGAGCAGGAAAGCAGATCACCTGAGAAAAAATATCTATTCGCGATTGACACGATGGCAGAGGGTGCAACTTGCCCGGCATCCGGATAGACCACATACACTTGATTTTATCAAGTATCTGTTTACTGATTTTGTGGAGCTTCACGGCGATCGGCTTTTTCGTGATGATCCATCAATCATTGCGGGAATAGGGAAATTCCGTAATCGTTCCGTTATCGTTGTGGGTCAGGAGAAGGGAAGAACGACAAAAGAGAAGATCAAAAGAAATTTCGGATGTCCGCACCCTGAAGGTTACCGTAAGGCTCTAAGGATCATGAAGATGGGAGCCAGGTTTGGAATTCCCATCATAACCCTCGTGGATACGCAGGGTGCATACCCGGGTATTGGAGCAGAAGAGAGGGGACAGGCAGAGGCGATTGCGAGAAACATCAAAGAAATTGCTCTGTTACCGGTACCCATTCTTACCATTATTATTGGGGAAGGTGGCAGTGGGGGAGCACTGGCGATTGCAATTGCAGATAGAATACTTATCATGGAGAATGCGTTTTATTCCGTTATTTCACCGGAAGGATGTGCTTCAATATTGTGGAGGGATGCAACAAAGTCTCCGCAGGCTGCCGAGGCGCTCAAGTTGACAGCAAAGGACCTTTATGAGTTTAAGGTTATTGATGCTATTATTCCTGAGCCTCCGGGTGGGGCACACCGGGACCCAGAAGGTGCTGCTGCGCTTGTTGCTGATGCAATCGATACGTTTCTCAGGGAAACAGAACAGATTGAAGCTAAAATGCTCATCCGCAAGCGGCACGAAAAATTCTTTACTATGGGTATGCTGAATGAAAATTGAGTTTTACCTTGTAAGATGTAAGAAAAGGAGGTAGTGTTGGCTCTACAAGGGAACTTGGAGGATTTTGATTTGACAGATGTTTTACAGTTAATCCATCTCGGTAAGAAGAACGGTGCTCTTGAGATTGAAACGGAAGGTGATAGAGGAGAATTATACTTTGAAAACGGGAAAGTGATTTATGCAAGAACAAAGGATATAATAGGTGAAGAGTCAACACATCATATACTGAAATGGTCAAAAGGGAAGTTTATATTTTCTCCGGAAAAACGGGCACCTGAGAAGATAATGGAAGTTCCCATACAAAATCTCATTTTGGACGCTGCAAAGCAAATTGATGAATGGAAAAGGCTGGAAAGGCTCATCCCATCGGTTAATCTGATCGTTGATTTTGTTGAAGATCCTGATGTAAGTTCAGAAGAGATTAATTTGTCGCCAGATGAATGGAAGATACTCTCACTTATTACAGGAGAAAAATCCATTCGGGAGATCGCACAGCTTGCAAAGATGACAGAATTCAATACAGCGAAGATTTTTTACGGTCTTGTTTCATCTGGACTCATAAAACTTAAAGAACCACCAAAGAAAGTTGAAAAGAAGGAAGAATCCAAAAAAACAGTGAAACCAATAATAAAGAAAAAAAGGGGATTTTTCAGACGTAGTTAGAAAGCTATCTACCGTACAAAGTCATACCAACGTATAATTCTCCACAATCCATTACTTGATTTTTTGACCCAGAAGTGGACCGTTCCTTCGATGATTTCTCCTTCAATCACCGGTGGTTCGAAATTGTAAGCCCTGACGATAATAATAAGTGTATCCCCGTACTGTTGCTCATATCCAGCGCTGAAGACGGGGATAATAACGATGTTCTTCTCTGCCATGCTCTCAAAAATGGATTTCGTTGAAAGAAACTCTTCTGTGTACCCCCAGGAATAATTGGTGATACCAAGTTGTTCGAGATACTCTTCCAGTCCCTCGTCTTTGGGGTCAAAAATAAAAACAAAATTCGTTGAATCAAAAGTTGATTTATAGAGGTCAATATCTCTATTCTGGTATGACAGAGCAATTCTATTAAGAACATTGAGCGGGTCTTTAAGAGAAATGGAATTCATTTCCTGAACCGCTCCTTCCTGAGGAGCAAAAGGATTCCAGCAGTTGATGGAGAGAAGGAGAATGAAAGCAGCCGTGCATGCTATTCTCGCTTTCATGAGTTCTGCTTATCCTCTTTTTTAAGCAGTGCTCTCGCATGTTCCAGCGCTGTGCTGGTGAGTTTCTCGCCACTGATGAGCCGAGCAATTTCTTCTATCCTCTCTTCTTCGGAAAGTACCTTTGCTGAGGTGATTGCACGCGCGTTCTTTTTCTTCTTTTCAATTTTTAGATGCATGTTAGCTTTTGCTGCTATTTGATGAAGGTGGGTAATAGTTATTACCTGTCGTTCTGTGCTTACCTGTTTCATTTTGTTACCGACTTCTTCTGCAACAGCGCCTCCAATTCCGGCATCCACTTCGTCGAAGATCATGCAATAAACATCGTCAAGTGAGGCAAGTATAGATTTTAACGCAAGCATGATTCTTGAAAGCTCGCCACCAGACGCTATTTTCTTGAGTTCCAGACATGGTTCTCCAGGATTGGTGGAGATTAAAAACTCAACCCGGTCTATTCCATTTTCCTGTATCTGGTATAGAGTGCCATCGGGGAAAGGGATGCCGTCCGTAACTATTGTGCGTTTTATGCCGACGGTAAAAGTACTGGACTCCATTCCCAGGTCTTTGAGTTCATTATCCACCTTTTTTTCGAGCTCTTTTTTCCGTTTCATCCTTTCTTCGGAAAGTTTATAAGCGGCAGCTGCGAGTTGTGTTGCATGCTGCTTGATTTCTTCTTCAAGTTTGTCTGTTTTTATTTCTGTCTCCTCGAGTTCTTTAATCTGCCGTTTCTTTTCATCTCGGTAAACAAGAATATCCGTGATCGACTTACCATATTTCATTTTCAATGTATTAATGGAATCAAGCCTTTTCGTAACGAATTCAAGCTCCTGCGGATCATATTCCATTTTTTGCAGGTATTGAGAGAAGGTATGTGCTGCTTCCTCTATGCTGAAGAGCGCTGTTTTGAGTTCTTCGCCTCCTCCCTGAAGTGATGTATCTATTTCGCAGAGCGCATCAATCGATGTTTTTATCCTGTTGAGCATTTCAACTACTGAACCTTCTTTTTCGTACAGACCTTCATAGGATTCTTTTACCGTCCTTATGAGGTTTTCAGCATTTTCGAGAATGCGCTGTCTTTGCTCTAATTTCATATCTTCTGTTACGGTGAGTTGCGCCTTATCAATTTCCTTTATCTGAAACCGGTACAGCTCTTCTTTTTCCTTTAGATCTGCAATTTTCTTTTTTCTCTCTTTTAGTGTTTTTCTCTTTTCCCGAATGGTGTTAAAGAGTTTCCTCACCGTATCTCGCTTTTTTACCAGTTTAAGAAAAGCATCGAGGTAGTTTATGTGGGTATAACTTTTTAAAAGGGTTTGGTGCTCATGTTGGCCATGGATGTCTACAAGAATATCTCCAATTCTTTTCATTACTTTCAGAGTAACTGGTTTGTCGTTGATGAAGTTTCTACTCCCTGAATCATGAAAAAGTGTCCTTCTGAGAATAATCTGGTTGTTTTCCGGCTCTATGCAGAGTTCAGAGAGGATTTTTTTCAGTTTTCCATTTTTTCTTACATCAAAGAGAGCTTCAACGCTGGAGCTTTTTGCACCAGACCTGATAGTGCTGGTGTCTGCACGCTCACCAAGAACGAGACTCAAAGCTTCTATAAGAATTGATTTTCCTGCACCTGTTTCACCCGTAAGTACATTGAGCTTATGGTCGAAAGGTATGGTCAGTTTTTCTATCAGAGCGAAGTTTGAGATATGAAGCTCACGGAGCACTATATCCCTCCCCAGTTCAATTTCGTTCTCAGGATCTCGTAGAAATCCCTTTGTGTTGCTCTGACGAGCAGTATTTTATAATCTGCTTTTGTAACCGTGAAACTAAACGTTTCATTTACTTCCACGGTGATTTGTCCGTCGACCACAAAGATACCCTTTCCCTTCACAAGCCGGATGGAAATTTCCTCGTCTATCGAGAATACCATTGATCTTAAGCCAAGGGTATGAGGACAGATGGGTGTAAGGATTTGGGCTTCAACTCCATGATGGAGGATGGGTCCCCCAGCAGCCAGAGAGTACGCTGTTGAGCCAGTGGGTGTTGAAATAATAAGACCATCAGCTGAAAATTTTGCAAGAGGACTTCCATTAATTTCAATTTCAATGCCTATAATTCTTCCGGAAGTTCCCATATGGAGCACAATGTCGTTGAGTGCGTAGAATGTTTTGCCAGTAGGGAAGGTGGAAGAGAGTACAATTCGTTCTTCTATTCTATAATTCCCGGAGAGAATTTTCTCAAGGGACGGGTAGAGCTCATCGATGACTATTTCTGTAAGAAATCCGAGACTTCCCAGATTTACTCCTATAAGGGGAATACTGCTTTCCTTTATGTACCGCGCTGCTCTGAGGAGTGTTCCATCACCGCCCATGGCAATGACAAAATCACATTTAAGATTGAGGGCTTCTGGTGAGATAAACAGCGAAGGGTCGATACAGGAAAGTTCTCTCTCTTTTAGCACAAGAACATGCACATTCTTCTTTTGCAGCCATTCGACTACTTCAGGAAGGATTTTCCTGGTCAGAGGTTTTGCAGGATTGACAACAATGCCAATTGAATTCATGATGTTTTTGTGGTGTTTTCGTTTTTTTGTTTGCATATTAGGTAGTAATAGCAGAATGGCATTCAAAAATCAAGTAAAAAAAAGTTTCCCGGTACATTGAAAACTATTTTTTCCCGGTACAGAAAGACTGTTTGAAGAGATATGCGAGTACGACTCTGTACGAGGGTTGTTCTTTCACGATATAACTATCCGAGTGGCTCATTGGAACAAATCCGTTGTTGAGCAATGTGCTATCGAGTGTTGCAACTTCATGGAAATCAAAATCCAGGTCACCATACCGAGTGAGCAATGTGAATTCCTTCCAGAGTTCTCTGAGTCTTTCTTCACAGGGAGAAAAATGGATGGCTGACTGTATCATGCAATCGAAGAGCAGATGAATGTTGTTTGATTCTCTCTTAAATGGGCGAAGATTAATCCTGATAACGTCGGCTTTATTGCTTACCGGTTCGATCAATATTTCGTCGGCGTTTGGATATTGACCGAGATCATCGCATTCCCTTCGCAGGTATAAAAAAGCGCACTCTTCATTATCGAGTATATGCGCGGGTCCCATGGTAGCTTGAAAGAGGAGCTTGTAGATATCAGGTGGTTCAAGTGAAGGATGGAGTCGTCTGTGGTAGAGAATGAGCGTTTTGAGTTTATACATCTTTGGATGTTTTTGAAACCATGAGGGAGATAATCATTCCACAGAATGCAGTGATCGCAGCTCCTAAAAGTGCAACTTCTGCTCTAATAAGCGGTGAACAGGGTAAGAACAGAAGCCCGATGAGTATCATAATGGCACAAACCCAGGAGAAACTGAGTGCTTTGAGCATGGATTTTGCCAGAAGAATCCTGTTAAAGAGTTCTGAAAGCAGGAAGAAACTGGTGAAAAGCGACATGAGAAGGAGATGTACTCTTGCTATAACGAACTTTTCGCCATAGAAAAATTCCACAATTCGCTGTCCGAATGTTATAGAAACGACAACCATTATGACCGAAACGGTTAAGACAAAGATGAGCCCGTCGCGAATCATAACATGTAACCGTTTCTTGTTTTTCAGAGCTTCCTGTCTTGAGAGATGGGGGAAGATGCTGATAAAGAGAGCCGTGAGCGCAGTTCTTGCTGCTTTGAAAATATCAAGGGAGGCAGTAAAAACACCGGCAAGGCTGAAATTGCTGACAATTTTAATAAAGGGAGGACCGAGTTGCGTTATGAATCCGCTGGAGAAGTTGACAAAACTTGTTGGAATAACAAATCGGAGGAGTGTTCTTGTGGTGGGAACTTGCGATGGCTGGTTTGAGAATCGTTTTCTGTGTTTACTGATCGTTGAGAGTATATACAGCAACGAACAGAGCGGTGCAAGGAGAATACTCAAGGCAGCAAACCTAACATCCTTTGCGAAGGAAAAGAAGGCGACCAGCGCAAGAAGCATGGTGAAGTATTCCACAATAACCGAGACAGCGCTATCTTTCAGTTCGCGTAAGCCCTGCAAAACTCCTCGCAGAAAAAAAAGTACGAAATAAAGAATACAACTGAGAACAAAGAGAATGTAAAGTGTTAAAAATCCTGAAAAAAGTTGCAGGCTGAGTATTTTAAAAAGACTCAGTGAAAGAAACAGAAAGAATAGAATGACAATAATGGTATATTTCAAATTTTCAAGAAAAACCCGGGACATTCCCTTTCTGTCTTCTGTCGCTTCGTGAAGGGAGATGTATCGCGTGGCGCTATCCTTGATGCCGGTGGTGAGAAGACGTGAAATAATCCAGATAGAAGCAAGAAATACACTGATAATACCGAAGGCTTCTTTTCCAAGGCTCCGGGCTGTAATAATTTTAAAAATGAACAGGAAGATACCGGAAAGACCGTATGCAACCAGGTTTAAAAAAGTTCCTTTTTTGATGCTTTCTGGCATTATTGATCTGGGTGGAGTGAAAAGCAAGAATTTCGACTACTCCCCGAGTACTCCTTAACTAATCTTTTCGGAAACTGATTTTGCCTGAAGGAAGAGGAGCAGGTAGTCCCTTCCACCTGCCTTACTGTCAGTTCCAGACATATTAAATCCACCAAATGGATGCACTCCCACCAATGCGCCGGTACACTTTCTGTTAATGTAAAGGTTTCCGCAATGGAAGAGACGTTTTGCCGTATCGATTTTTTTCCTGCTCTGCGTATATGCAGCGCCGGTTAAGCCGTAATCCGTATCGTTTGCTATCTGTAGTGCTTCATCGAAATTCTTTGCCTTTATAACAGCGAGAACAGGACCGAATATTTCTTCCTGTTCGATCGTATCTTTTGGTTTTACATCTGCTATAACGGTTGCTTTTATGAAATACCCATTCCCTTCTGCGGGTTCACCGCCGGTAAGAAGTTTGCCCCCTTCTTTTTTACCCTTCTCAATATATGAGAGAATTGAGTTGTATGCATTTTCATTTATGACAGCTCCCATATAATTCTCATAGTGTTTTGTGGGGCCAATGGTGAGATTTTTGGTTTTTTCAACAACCTTGCTGAGAAATTCATCATAAATATCTGCATGGACAATTGCCCGTGAACAGGCAGAGCATTTTTGACCTTGAAAGCCAAATGCAGCACTAACTGTCCCTTCAGCAGCAACATCAATGTTTACTTCATTGTCCACCACAATTGCATCTTTGCCACCCATTTCCGCTACGACACGTTTGATCCACCTCTGTCCCTCACGGGCTATTGCCGCTTGCTCAACAATTCCTAAACCTACTTCCCTCGAACCCGTGAAAGAGATAAATCGTGTTTGGGGATGTTTTACGAGGTAATCACCAACAACACTACCGCTACCGGTAACAAAGTTGACCATACCAGCGGGAACCCCTGCTTCTTTAATGATTTCCATAAAGAGATGACCGATTTTAGGAGAATCGCTTGACGGTTTCAAAATAACGGTATTGCCGGTAACGAGGGCAGCAGAAGTCATACCACAGAGGATTGCCATGGGAAAGTTCCACGGGGGAATAACAACGCCGACTCCGAGAGGGATATAAAAAAGCTCTGATTTTTCACCAGATATCTGAACAATTGGTTGTTCCTTGGCATATCGGAGCATCTCCCGTCCGTAAAAATCAAGAAAATCGATTGCTTCCGCAACATCAGCATCTGCCTCGAGCCATCCTTTTCCTACCTCGAGTACTTCCCATGCGTTGATTTCGAATCTTCGCTTTCGCATTATCTCCGCAGCATTAAAGAGGAATTCAGCTCTTTCTTCAGGTGGTGTAAATCTCCATGATTTGAAATAGTTCAAAGCCTTTTTCACTGCTTTTTCGCCTGTTTCCCTGTCAGCTTTCTGGAATATCCCGATTATCTGGTCCTTCTCAGCAGGATTGTATGATTTAAACTTATTCTCCAGTATGATCTCATCTGAAGCGATAATAATCGGGTACTCCTTTCCCAGTTCAGATTCTGCCTTCATCAAGGCATCCAGCATTTTCTTTTGATTCTCGGGTTTTGAGAAATCTGTGTATGATTCATTCTTGAAATCCTTCATGGGAAAACCTCCTTTTATGCAGATTACCATTATGTTGTTTCATAGTTGTTCCTGAAAGCAGGCTGAATTATAGTGAGAAATAAAGTGTTTGTCAACCTTTAAAACGGTTCAGCATCACTTCGTTTCTGTCTCCAGAGCATGATTAACAAAGGGTTGTAATCTCCACGCTTTTCCACCTGCATAGTATTTGAATACATATGGTTTCCGTTTTCCGAATTCCCGCATAAGCTGCATGTTTTGCGTTTCTCCGAGGTCTTGTGCATAGATTATTGAGCCCTGCTTCAGGATTGGTTCATTCCTGAATGCAACAGAGAGGTAGTTATGTCTGTTAATTGTTATTTCGTGTTCATTGGTTCCCGGCAGGTTTTGGATAAAAACCAGAGCATGGTGAATGGACGTTTTTTCGATTTCATGGTAACAACGATTATTAGTTCCCCATTCCTGATGAAAGATGCGCAAACTGTAAGGAATATAGCATACAATATTGAAAATAACAAGGATAGACACCAGGGGTCTTACCGCTGTTTTTTTGATTCCCCTTACGGTGAGAAGAATAAGGAGCGGTAAAATCCCATAGTAGTACTTTGGACCCATGGGACTGATTCCGTGAAACCAGTAGAATGCAAAAAATACGATGGTAACGACAATCACGGTGATTGCAAAAATGTCCCACAGAGTTCTTTTTCTCCGCATTAAAGCAAAAGGAATGAAGAAGAGCGAGATGAGCGGCCAGCCGAACAGGTGCAGTGAAAATGAAAAGGCGTTATAACACAGGTTAATAATCGCTTTTACTGGCGTATGTCCGGCGATCCCATAGGTAGATTCTCCTTTTCCCATTCCGAAACCTATGTGGTGCAGTTGATGGTCTCCATGGAGAGCGTAGCCAAATTGGAATATATTACCGGTGTAGATGAGATTGTGGAAGAGTTGTATGCTGAGGGCAGGGATTAAGCCGGCAAGGAAGAAGATAATGGTTTGGACGGCTTTCTTTCTTTTAGTGAGTACCATCATTACTATCATTGGTAATACAAATACGACAACGGTTGTTCTTGAAAAAAATGCCAGTCCACAAAAAAGACCCGAGAGAAAGGGGAAGAGGCGATTGCTGCGTTTTATGCTCAGGCTGAAAAAGAGAAGCCCGAGGAGAGTGAGAAAAAAACTGGAATTCTGATTAAGATATGAAGCGGAGATGAGAAGGAAAATTGGTGAGAGCAGGAGCAGCAGTGTTCCTTCGCGTGCGCCCTTTTCATCTGTGCATTCTCTCATGAAGAAAAAAAAGAGTAGAAGAGAACATGAACCGAGTAATGGTCCG
>SOKD01000383.1 GCA_004376305.1 Candidatus Cloacimonadota bacterium
GAGTAGCAGAGCTTGCCCCGTGTAATAGAGACCTTTGGAGTAAATATGTTATTGCACAGGGCTTGCTCTGCGTTACCTTTGCGCGAAACAAGTTTCGCTACTCCATTCCATATCGCAGGTAAAACCTGCTCCTACATCTACATTTTTGAATACGGCTCAAAGAGTCGGTTGTATTCATCCTGTGCATATCTGTCAGTCATACCTGCAATATAATCACAGATGACTCTTTCCTTTCCGTCTTTTTTTATTCTCTTATAGAAATCAGGTTGCAGTTGTGCTGGATTATTAACGTAGACTTCAAAGAGGTCTTCAATAAATCTTTTTGCTTTGTCAGCCATTTTAACAACTCTGTAGTTTCTGTACAGCTCCTTGTATAAAAAGTCTTTTAAAACTCGATTGTTTTCTGTCATATGCTTGCTGAATGAAATGATCGGAGGATTTTTTCTTATATTTTCTAAAGAGGAGAAGTTGTTTTCGTCAATAATTTTTGCACTGTTCTCAATAACATCTGTGATCTGGATGCCAATGAGGTATCGTATGGTTTTTTTCTTTACGGTCTCTTTATTTTTAGTATTCAGGCTTTTTGTGAAATTATTATAGATATTTTTCCACATGAGTACTCTGTTCAGTTGATCGAGTGTTAGGATGCCTGATTTGAGCCCATCATCGAGATCGTGACTGTTGTACGCAATTTCATCCGCAATACTAACAATTTGTGTCTCAAGTGTTGGGGATTCATTGGCAGGGAATTCATCCGTGTGCTTTTTAAATGGCAGATCATATTCAGATTTATGTTTGATGATGCCTTCTCTTGTTTCAAAAGAAAGATTTAATCCGTTAAAGTCAGGGTACCTTTTTTCCAATTCATCAACAACACGTAAACCATGAACATTGTGCTCGAATCCATTGAAGTCTTTCATTAATGTATTGAGAATTTCCTCCCCTGAATGACCAAACGGTGTATGTCCGATATCATGAGAGAGCGCAATTGACTCTGTGAGGTCTTCGTTGAGTCGTAACGGTCGTGCAATAGAACGTGCAATCTGAACTACTTCAATAGTATGCGTTAGCCGGGTTCTATAGTAATCACCTTCGTGGTTTACAAATACCTGTGTTTTGTATTCGAGTCTTCTGAATGCTGTAGAGTGAACAATCCGATCCCGGTCCCTTTGATATACTGTCCTGTATTCAGGTTTCCCTTGAGGGTGCCTGAAACCACGTGTGTTTTTACTTTTTGCAGCATACGGAGCAAGAGAATGCTCTTCTGCATCTTCAATCTCTTTCCTTTTTATCACAAGATCTCCACACTTTTATTTTTTTTCATCAATGCCTGAAATGCCTTCTGTGTGTGAAAACGAGAACAATGTTATGTTCATTCGCTGCTTCGATAACCTCACTATCCCTTTTTGAACCACCTGGTTCAATAACTGCTGTTATTGCTTCTTTTGCTGCAAAATCTATAGAATCACGGAATGGAAAGAATGCATCTGAAGCAAGAAACGTCCCTTTGACATCAAGACCTGCCTGTTTTGCTTTCTTAACAGCAAGCTCTGCAGCATCAATTCTGCTCATCTGTCCTGCACCAATACCAATTGTTCTTGTGTTATCTGTTAAAACAATAGCATTTGATTTCACAAAACCGACCACTTTCCAGGCAAAACGCAATGCATTGCGTTCACTTTCATCCGGTTTTCGGTTACTGACAAATTCCCATTCATTCTCGTTAATTTCATACGTATCAGTTTCCTGTATGAGCCATCCCCCGAAAAACGCGCGATAGTCCAATGTTCTATAAGTCTGTTTATCAATTTGCACGATTCTTAAGTTCTTCTTCTTCTTGAAAATTTCAAGCGCTCCTGTATCATATGATGGCGCAACAACGACTTCCTTGAAGCTCTTTATGATTTCCATTGCAGTTTTTTCTGTCACCTTTCGATTTAAACCAATAATGCCCCCAAAAGCTGACATGGAGTCTGTTGATAGTGCCCTCTGGTATGCTTCGAGTGTATCCTTGCCAATTCCGATACCGCATGGATTCGTGTGTTTTATGATAGCTGCTGTTACCTCAGCGAAACTGTTTGCTATGGTGATTGCGCTTTCCATGTCTATAATGTTAATAAAGGAGAGTTTCTTCCCCTGGTGTTTTTCAAAGGGTAATGCTGTGCCCTGACCAAGTTCACGATAGAGAGCGCCCCGTTGATGAGGATTTTCACCATAACGAAGATCTGCAATTTTGACAATAGGAATGCAGATGGTTGAAGGCAATGTTTGGTCTCTGCCATCCTGGCGTGAAAGAAAATTAGCGATTGCGCTATCGTATCGTGTTGTGTACATAAATGACTTTTTCGCAAGGGACAGGCGTTCTTCAAACGTAACGCCATCATGTTCAATTTTTTCCGCAATCCATTCAAAATCGGCTGTATCGGAAATGACGATAACTCGTTCAAAATTCTTTGCTCCGGCTCTGATAAGTGACACACCTCCGATATCGATATTCTCAATTGCATTTTCAAAATCAACATCCGGTTTGCTGACAACATCTTCGAAAGGGTAGAGGTCGCAGACGACCATATGGAAGAATCCGATACCCAATTTCATAAGTTCCTCTCCATCCTGCTCACGTGCCAGGATTCCTCCAAAGATATGAGGATGAAGTGTCTTTACCCTCCCATCGAGCATCTCTTTTGTTCCTGTTATTTCTCTTACCAAAGTCACCTTTATTCCGTTTTCGCTTAGGTGTTTTGCGGTTCCACCTGAGGAAATGATCTCATAGTTATTTCTTACAAGCTTTTGAGCAAAATCATCAATCCCGCTTTTATCATAGACGGATATTAATGCCCTCTTCACTATCCCTCCTTCTTTTGTTAATTGTCATTGGTCATTTGTCATTGAGTCATTTATAATCTGTTTGTCATTTGTAATTTGATCTCTTACGTGTTTTTTTCTTCTTGCACCTATGCTCCGTACTTCTTCAGTTTCAGTGTATGCGCAAGCATCAGAGTCATTGCATTAACAGCCGCAAAATTACCGAGTACCCCTTTTGCGCATTCCGATTCCGTGAATGCCCGTGAAAGATCTTTGCGAACATACGGAGAGAAAAGAAGGAATGGGACCGGGTGCCAGCTATGTGCCTTCATCATGCAAGGAGTTGAATGGTCACCGGTTATAACAAAGCAATCCGGTTTGAGTTCTTCTATTGAGGGAATATGACCATCTACCTCTTCGATCGTTGAAACCTTTTTTTCGAAGTTCCCATCCTCTCCGTAACTGTCAGTTTTTTTTATGTGTATGTAAAAGAAATCAAATGCACTCCAGTTCTCCTGTAATGAATGTATCTCTGAGGAGGTGTCGCTCTCTGTTGGGAGGATTTTCATTCCAACGAGTCGCGCAAGACCTCTATACATTGGGTAGGGTGCAATTGCTGCTGGTGATAACTTGAACAGATCCTCCATTGATGGAATATCAGGATACCGTGCGATTCCTCTGAGCAAAGAAAAATTAGCGGGCTTATGGCTTTTCAGGAGAGAAGCTACGCGTTTTACAAATTCATTGATAATGCGGGCAGTTTTCTCTCCCTGTTTATCCGTTGATTTGCATTCCATTGGCTTATGTCCAATCTGCTGTGGGTCGGTATCAGTTACGGAATCATCAAGACCATGTCCTCTAAACACTACTACAAACCGGTGTTCTTTTCCGCTTCGTATGAAAACATCAACATCATCGATATGTTTTATCTTTGAAGAAAGGTATGAACAGATTTCCTGATTTTTTTCTGTTGCAATACGACCGGCTCTACGGTCAGAAATAATACCATCTGCTTCAATAGTAGCAAAATTCGCGCGGGAGGCAATATCTTTTTTCCCTATTTCAAAATCAATACCAAGGGCTTCAAGTATACCTCTGCCTATATTATATTTCATGGGATCATAGCCAAACAGGGATATATGCGCAGGACCACTTCCGGGAGTGATTCCCATTGAGACAGGATAGGTTAAGCCCGTGATGCTCTCTTTAGCCAATCGATCAAGATTTGGTGTTCTGGCTTTCTCCAGTGGAGTTTTATCATTTCGGGGAAGATCGCCTATTCCGTCCATAACGAGCAGCACTATCTTTTTCCCGTTTTGAATGCTCAATTCCCGATACATAGATTCTGGTATCACACGAACTCCTCTTTGCATTGTCTGTAATACGCATTCATCCTATCACAGGTAAAAAATGTTGTCAACAGATTTCATTGAGACTGTTAAGTCAAAATTGTGAAATT
>SOKD01000285.1 GCA_004376305.1 Candidatus Cloacimonadota bacterium
CCCCGCTTCCTCTACGAGAAGACTCCCTGCAGCAACATCCCAGGGTGAAAGTCCAATCTCCCAGCACCCGTCAAGCCTGCCACAAGCAGTATAACAGAGATCAAGAACTGCAGACCCTGCCCTCCGTATACCACTCGATCTGAGAAACATCTCTCTGAAGATTTTCAAATATTTATCTATGCATTTGTGCTCTCTAAAAGGGAAACCGGTAGCAAGAAAACTTTCGCTCATAGCTTTCCTTTGTGTAACATATATCCTTCTATCATTGAGAAAAGCACCCTTTCCCCTCTCTGCAAAGAAAAGCTCCTCTCTTAGCGGATCATACACCACACCAAGCACAATAGTACCTTTTTCCTCGAGAGCAATCGATATGGCAAAGAATGGAAAGTTGTGGATATAATTTGTCGTTCCGTCAAGAGGATCTACTATCCAGCGAAATTCCTTTTTCATGTCTTCTGGTGGTGTTTCCTCCGTAAGAATATCATAATCATGCGTTTGTTTCTTCAAAATCTTTACGATGCAATCTTCCGATTGTTTATCAACCTTTGTAACAAAGTCGTTTTTACCTTTTGTATTGATGTCCATGGCAGAGAGTTTTCCAAGATTCTCAAGCAGTATTTCACCACCAGCATAAACAGCTTTCTTTATTATTGGAAATAGTTCAGAAAATTTTCCCATTCATTAACTCCATATGATAGAATAAAAGAAATTGTTATTAGGGGTTGTTCCTACAGCGTACGGTTCCCTAAACATTTTCTAATAATTTTTTTATTTCTTCCTCTGTGTTATAGAAATGTGGTGATACCCGGAGCCATCCCTCTCTGTAAGAAATAATTATGTTATTCTTTGTTAGCTTCTCATGCAATTCTTCTGATGCTTCTTTTGGAGGTTTGAACGTTACAATTCCTGAACCTCTTTCATTATCCAAGGGAGAGAGAAATACACAACCCGTATCTTTCAGCCCTTTAACAAGCAATCCCCTGAGATGAAAGATTCTCTCTTGAATTTTATCTGGACCAACTTCAAGCAGCAATTTCAAGTGTTCTCTGAATCCGAAGATGCCCAGAAGATTTTTTGTGCCCTCTTCATACCTTGCCGTGGATTGTTTTATGGGGGGAATCTCTGAGAAATGATGGAAATTCTCCCATTGAGCACTTAACCATCCTGCATTGGTAAGGTTTAATTGGCTAAGGAGCTTTTTTGAAATATACATAATTGCGATTCCCTGAGGACCAAACATCCATTTGGTCGCTCCGGCAGAAAAGACATCCACATTGAGTTCAGATAGATCGAGCTGTAATGCGCCAAGCCCCTGAATTCCATCGACAAACAGAAATACATTTTTTTCCTGACAGAAATCACCAAGTCGTTTTAAATCTACTCTTGAACCACTTAAAAAATCAACCCAGTCAACTGTTATAGCTTTCGTTCTTTCACAGAGCGCATTTTTGCACGATTCAAGAATTGTTTCATCGTTATTAACTTCAATGTATCGTTTTTCAACATGGGGAAGGTTGTAAATCCACGGGCAGACATTTGCTGGAAAACCACCTTTTCGAAGTATTACATTTGAGCCTGCTTCCCACCCTAAAGCATTCATAGGAATAATCAGGCCCTGTGATGTATTCTTTACGAGTCCGATTTCATCAGGATGAGCGCCTACCAGTTGCGCAGCAAGATTTCTTGTCTCCTCCTCTGCACTTTCAAGGAATTCTTTCGTAATATCGCTTTCAAATTGATATATATCAAGTAATTTGTTGATTGCATTCCGTGCCCTTGTTGTCATAGGCCCCGTTGAAGCATGATTTAAATACACCTTTTCGGTGGTAATCGGAAAAAGTTTTCTAATATTTTCTACGTCCATTTCTTTCTTATATATGCTGCTTACTAATGAGGTCTTCTTCAATCGTAATAACGCTTCGTTCGTTGCAGTGTTTTTATGAGGATTTCTGATTTTTTCCGGCATTCGGATTTCAGAATAACTCATCTACTGCGGTCATCAACGTTCTATGGTCTACTATTCTGATATGTGTCTTATATGCGCAATTATTTATTCGTGAATCCATAGTTTCCCTCGATTTCCTTAACCGTAAAGTAATGGGGTGAAAGATAGGTGAGCGGTTTGAATTTCTTATCATCAAATTCTCCTTCAGTGATAAGAGCCTCATCAATATGTGTACCAACAACCTTTCCAAGAAAAAGTGTATGACTCCCCAGTTTAAACGTCTTTAATAATGTGCATTCGATATTAATTGGACACTCTTTAATCAAAGGAGCATTAACGTTCTTTCCTCTCTCCTTTGTGAGTCCGGTTTCCTTAAACTTATCAACATCGTTCCCTGATCGTGTCCCACAGTAGTCCGCTTCTCTCATCAGTTTCTCATCAGGTATGTTAACAACAAACTCGCCACTCTTCTGGATAAGGGAATACGAGAACCTGTTTTCCCGAATACCCATTGCAATAACGGGAGGCGATGAGCACACGGTTCCAACCCAGCTTAGGGTTATAATATTATCAAACTTATCTGCATGCACCGTTACAAGAGCAACAGGACGCGGAAAAACAAGCGGACTCGCCGTCTCCTCTACAAATCTCTTCATCACACTCTCCTCTATTCTGAAATCCCCTGATAAGGTTTACATAAAAAAATGCACAGCCTATGACTTTAGCTGAGCCCAGTATGGAAAATAATCATGGAACACCCTCATAGAGGTGTTCCTGTAACGGGATTGTACTTCAAAAAGATAAAATGAAATTGCTTCGGTAAGAACAGAATTGCAAGAAAAACTCGCATAATACCCTTTTGACTGAATGCAGTTAATAACGTAATAACCCAATTACTCGGTTACAAATTTCTTCTTTCGAGGAGTAATATGTCGGGGCGAGAGGATTTGAACCTCCGACTTCCTGCTCCCAAAGCAGGCGCGCTACCCGGGCTGCGCCACGCCCCGTTACGTTAGTCTAAAAATACAGTGCTATAAAAATCAATCATTAAAACGAGAATAGTACAACCTGTGTATCCCTGTTTGCATCCTTATTAACAACAATTTCTCTTTCTCTTAAGATCATCACTGAAAATAGACCTGACCACTCTTCTGAAGCGAATCGAGCAGCTCATCAAGTTTTTGACCATCCTTTGGGTATGTTGCCCATCTCATCGAGATTTTTACCTGATGCTGACACAACTCTTTCATCCTGGTTACCAGTCGATCACTGAGAATGAATGCACCATCGGAAGGAGTTTCTGGAAGAAATCCGTAAAAGACTCCTTCTGAAATAAGAAAAACGTAATCAATAATTCTAAGATTGTTCTTCAGGATGCCAAACAGCTTCTCCATATCAACCGAACAACTCTCAGGTCTAACTTCATTGAAGCGCATCTCAATTGCAAAGATTGAAAATGGTCTTGTATACCTTCGTGATCGAAACAACTCCATTTCAATTAATTTTTCAAAACTTCTATACTCAGGATCTCTCTTTATCAATTCGATGAGATCCCTCTCCTGTGTCTCCTCGATGCTCTGCAGGGCATCAATATGATTGTCAAATTCTTTCTTCAATTCCGGGAATCCATTGATTGTGTGTTTTAGGATCCTGTTATTCCTTCCGAATGAATCAAGGATCTTACGAAATACACTCTCAAGCTTGCCATGTCCTGAAGACTTTCTAATACGCTCTGCATATTCAAGATAGTTTAGTATCGATTCACCGACAAATCCTGCCTCCATATAGATATCTCCAAGAACGGCATAAACGTGTTCATAGGTACCGTCAATCCTCAGCATTTTCTTGCAGATTGCAATTGCATTTGCATATAATTGCAGGTCCCGGTATAATTGAGCACATCGTTCATACTCGATGAGAGCTTCATCTTTCTTTCCCATTTTGTTGAAAATATCACCGCCTATATTCCTCATGTCAGGTTCATCACTGAATTCCTTTATATTTTGAATGTACTGCTGTAGAGCCTCCGTATGCTTTCCCTGAATCAACAGGTTTCTCACATCTTCAAGAGTCCTTGCGCAATTCATCCTGCATTCCATAAGCTTTCTTATATACTATTCCATTTGCATTGTCAAGCAAAATGGGAATATTTCTTTAAAATCATCGCAAAATACTGTATGTTTTCATAAAAAAGAGTCACTGTCTCCTCGTGTAAAGTATCTTAATTATCTTTACCGTCATTCCTTCGCTTCTCTTGAGGACAGGTTTGAAAAAGGTGTCATTCTGAGTAA
>SOKD01000047.1 GCA_004376305.1 Candidatus Cloacimonadota bacterium
TTTCAAGTGCTATCTTCAACCACTCAATGATGCCTTTTTCATCATCAACTATCAAAATGGACTTATTCAGACCTTTCTTTTTTTCTTCCATATATCATTATTCCTTACACATAAGAGCTACTCCACCTTCTTGTTATTTCCACCTGAATTCTATCCTGCCTGTTATTGAATTGAAAGGATAATCCATCTTCATCTCCAAACCCATAAAAATGCGCATCCGTGAAAGCATCTGCGCAGGCAAGAAACCATATGCCTGTGTCCCACCAGAGAAGGTTTCTAACCCTTCCTCTGTGTTTGCTGTATTCATCCCACATTGCCTGCTCCTGATTCTTCTCCCATAGGCTCTTATAGTCCTTCTCCTGAACCTTCTCATATATGGTCATAGTAAGCAGCGACATTTGCAGTGCCGAAAAGAAAAGACCCCGTGCATAGTTCTCTGCATAAAACTGACCACCTCCAGGAAGCAATGCAGTAGCAATAATTGCCCATCCTGGATGCTTTTTCATTTCTTCGCCATCAATCACGACTGCAAAAAGCAGAATCAGAACAATAAGAATATATTTCCTCTTAATCATTTGCAATAGCTCATTCTCGGTTTACAGATTCGGATTTCGTTTCATTGTAATACCTTATGGTATTTCATACTACAAAATTATGAGAAAGTCAATTCATTTTGGAGAGTACTGTCTATTTCTCTTGACTTTATATTGGAATTATGACACTCTTTTTGTATGGAACTGCATCATTGTCCACAATGCGGCGAGCAACTCACGACCAAGAAAGAAGATACTAATAACCGATTATACTGCCAGGTATGTAAGGTCTTCGTTTATGAAAATCCGGTCCCGGTCGTAGCGGGTGTTATCCTCGATACAGAAAAAAACATTCTACTTATCAAACGCGGTGTTGAACCATGCATTGGAAGCTGGACGCTTCCAAGTGGCTTTATTGAAATTAACGAGAAACCCGATGAGTGCATTATACGCGAGATAAAGGAGGAGACCAATCTCGATTGCAGGATAAAAAATCTTTTGGGGGCTTACCAGCAAAAAGGATGGCGATACAAAAGTGTTATTGTACTCGCCTATCTTCTCGATATACTGCGGGGAGAGCCAAAGGCTGGGGATGATGCAGTAGATATTCAGTACTTCTCATATGAAAACTTACCTGACATTCCCTTTCAAAGCCATGGAGTAATTATAGAGGATGTCATCGGAAAAAAGAACACATGAAAGATCGCATTAAGAAAACACAAGCGATTACACTCAAGAGCATTGACTTCCGTGAAACCAGCAAGATCATTACAGCATTCAGTGAAGGTTTCGGAAAACTACAATTAATTGCCAAAGGTGTTCGAAATCCAAAAAGTAGAATGTCAGCGGCGTTGCAGACCTTTGTTAACACTGAAATAGTCTTCTACAAAAAGGAAACCACTGAGCTCTATCTTGTAAAAGAAGCAGCGCTGATTGACTTCTTCAATAACATTCATCACGACCTCACCCGCTTTCATTATGCATCGGTTATTGCAGATTTTCTGTATTCACTTCTGGCGCAGGAGCAGATTTCGAAAACCTTGTTCCAATATGCACTCTTCATCTTGCACAAAATCGACCAGGTGCAGAAAGAAGAGCTTCCGTTTATCCTTTCAAAATTTCTCCTGAAAGGTGTGGCGCTTATTGGATTCAAGATTGAACTGAACAAATGTACTGTTTGCGGAAAAGAGAAGTTCTCTCCCCTGTATTTTTCACATGAGAGGGGTGGGTTGCTTTGTGAAGAATGCAAAATGGACGACACTGCTGTAAAAATACTCCGGAAACCCCTGTGCCGTTTACTCAGCGGTATCCAGGAAAATGAAGGCGGATGGAATAGTACTGAGATAAACAAGGAAGATTTCATGAATGCTTCCCTGCTCTTCTCAAACTGGATTCACTACCATAATCACCGTCCACTGAAAACACTCGACAATTTCATCAAAGGAAAAGCCTTCCATTATTGAGAAAACAAAATAACAAAGGAGGAAGCATGCCAACCTATATCCTGATGACTAAATTATCTCCAGAAGTAACGAAACGTATGAAAGAACGGGCAAAAATCGGCAGGGAATGGATTCAAAACGTAAAAGAGAAATGCCCGGATGTAAAATTTAAATCACATTATGCACTCCTCGGGTCCTATGATTTTCTTGATATCTACGAAGCACCAAATGAGGAGATTGCCTGTAAGGTGTCTATGATAAGTCTTTCACTTGGTGCATCCAGTGCGGAAAGCTGGACTGCAATACCATATAGACGATTCCTCGATCTCGCCAGGGAAATTTGATAAGAACAGTGGTTGACAGCAACGAAAAAATAGGGTATACATTCATTAAGAGAGACATTTTGCAAACCCGTAAGGAGGGTCTCACGTGGCACGGCTAAAGAAACAGATTGTTGTGGCATTCCTGCTCACCCTGTGGTGCACGTGTATATTGGCAAAAGCACCAATAAAATTATACAAAGAAGAAACAAGAATCACGC
The DNA here is from genome assembly GCA_004376305.1 of Candidatus Cloacimonadota bacterium. GTDB lineage: Bacteria > Hydrothermota > E44-bin80 > E44-bin80 > E44-bin80 > SOKD01. The sequence goes on from SOKD01000047.1 coordinate 2,517, forward strand.
TTAAAAAAAACAGCGTAACCATTCAGGCACATTACTACTTTGAAAACAATTCAGACTTTGAGCTTGATGTTGATTTCATCTATCCGTTTCACGTAAACAGTTTGCATCTCTTTCCCGAAAAAATTTCTATTCTCAATCCACGAAGCAAAATAGACTTCACAAAGAGAAAGAAAGCAGTGAAGTGGACTGTGCACTTTCTGCCCATGGGAATAGAAACCGTTTACGTGGGGTATCAGCAGGAGATCAAAGAAAAGAGCGTTCTGTATATCCTCAATAAGTTCCGTACCGAAAAAATCGACAAGTTACAGTTTATCATTGAAACCCCGCTTGACCTAATGGATATATCTATCTCCCTGAAACCTGATAGCAGCAAAACTATCGATCAAACGAAATTCTTCTACATTACAAGGAGATACTTTAAACCACAAGAGAAATTAAAAATCACCTGGAAATGATGAAAGGGGAGGGATTGAATCCCTCCCCTTTTTCGTTTGCAATTTGGTAAATTCTATCTTACCAGTAATATTTTCCTGCAATCCTTCAGCTCCATCCCATTCACAACAAGACGGCAGAAGTATACCCCACAAGTTACCTGTGTTCCGTTATCCATCATACCATCCCATTCAGTTCTATATACCCCTGGCTGCTGTCTTGCACCTGCGATGGTCTGCACCACTCTGCCTGTTATATCGTATACCGTGAGAGTAACATGACTTGTTTTTGGTATTTCATACTCAATGATTACACATGAGGAGAATGGTTGGGGATAGATGTGTTTGATTGCATATTCTGATGGAGTAGTTGATATATCAGGTGCTTTCACTACCCCGAGGGCTCCGTAGCGTACCTTTGCGCTATCGCAATTTTCCTGAATATCAGCCAAATCCTCTCCGGCGAGAACCGCCACTGCAAAGATCACGGAATCACCGGGCAAAATCGTCTTTGGACCCGCTGAGATCAACATGGACCAATCTTCCGAGGACGATGCTGTCTGGGTACTGAGTATGCTCTTCAGGAACCAATCCTTATCTGAGGCAAGAATATACCCATCGGGATCCACGTATGTTGCATTGTTAATAAAGGAAATATTGACTGCATTATCGGGCTCAAGCAGGGCAATGCCCACATACTTTGTAGCGGTTCCATGCTGATAGATAAGATCACGTGAAAGGTCTACATCACCGGTATTATGCTCCGACCCACCAGCGTTCCAGTCCATGAATTGACCGAAAAAGAGGCTATTGATTGCGGACATCGCTTCGCTTCTGAATATGTACCTGAGAATTACGAAATCCTCGCTTCCGGGTGAAGACCATGCCCAGCCATCCTGCGTGCAGGTGAGCCCCTTTGGTGAATTCATCCCCTCATCGCTGAATTTCGCCCATGAATCCTGTTCCGAATAAGTTGTTCCATCACCGAGTACACCTGCAATAGCCCTCCAATCACCAGCATTCTCTGCTGAATAGTCCTTGTTAACCATATACCCGGGATTGTTTCCCGCCCAGACAGACCCGATAAAAAGGTGCTGGTTACCATTAAGGGGATAACGAAATCCGCTTCCCTCATTCTGGCTGTCGTCAAGAAATCCACAGATACCGCTATTGGTGACCGTAAATCTCACGTTCCCAATATTATGTTCAAAATACGGGTTTGCAACAGCATACGTGAAGGTTGGATCCCAGGAATAACCGCCATCAGCGGTGAT
>SOKD01000178.1 GCA_004376305.1 Candidatus Cloacimonadota bacterium
TTCTCTGAAATCAAGAGCAGACACCAAAGACCGCATGGTCTCATCATAGCTGTGCTCAAGCTTTTTCAACACAATATCCATCTCGGTAAAGAGCCGTGCATTTTCTATAACAACACCGAGTTGATTCGCAAACGTGGTAAAGAGCCTCCGTGTGGATTCATCAAAAGCGTGCGGCTTAAGCGATTGAAGAGAGAGCACTCCAATCACCCTGTCCTCAAATCGAATTGGAACACCCAAGTATGATTTCATTCTCATCCCAACAAAAACCGGTTTAACGGGATACTTTCCCGTATCCTTTTTGAAATCCCTCACCAGGAGCGCTGCGTTATTCTTCAGAATCCAGCCCGTGTATCCACCAATTTCATTAAGTTTGAATGTTTCCTTTTGTCTTTTCACGCCCTCCTCATAATCCAGCTCGAATCGAACCGTATCCTCTTTTTCGTTGTACAGTGCAACATAAAATGTTGTTGCTCCCGTCATGACGCTCGTTCTCCTGTACATCTTCTCAAGCAACTCGTCAAGATTTCTTGAAGAAGAAATGCTGACACCTATCTCGTAAACACCGGAGAGCTCCCCAAGACTCTGCCTGAGATACGTATACAGCTTTGCACTTTCCAAAGATGATACAATATGCTCTGAAATAGTTTCCATCGCCACAAGATCCCATTTGGTAAATGCATTTTTTGTCCTTGATTCAAGCAAAAGCACACCAAGAACCTTTTCTCCTGAAATAAGAGGGATATGCATCTTTGATCGGATATTCGTCGCATCAGGGAACTTTGTCTTAAGAACTCTCTTGCTCCGTGTACCGTTTTCCAGGAGGCTTTTCCTGTCTCTGAAACATTGTCCCAGCAAACCTTCTCTTACACTTTGTTTGTAATCAGCCACCTTAATGGGCATGCCCGCATACCCTTTCAAAACAAAGTTTTCCTTCTCTTCATCCAACAGAAATAGAAATGAGTAGTCGTAATAGAAGTTTCCCTGAATCGTTTGACATAATTTCATGCACAGAGTGTCAATATCAAGCGTCAACCCAACTCCCTTTGTGACCCTGTTAATGAGTTCAAGTTGTGCTGTCCTCTCCTGTGATTCCTGATATAACCGGGCATTATCAATCGCTATAGCCAGTTCATTTGCAAAAGCAGTCAGTAACTCGGTGTGGTCATCAGAAAATGCATTGGGTTTATCGCTTTCAACATTGAGCACTCCAATTATTTTCTCCTTTACAATAAGCGGAACGGTAAGCTCAGATCGGACTGTTTCAATTTCCTTAATATACCATTTGTTTTTCCTGACATCAGGAATATTTGCTGGTTTCCCCGTTTTTGCAACATGACCGGTTATTCCTTTTCCAAGTCTCGTCATGAACCTCTCTCTTCGCTGCCTGCGAGGTCCATAAACAGCAACAGCTCTTAATTCCTTCCTCTTATTATCAACGAGCATTATCGACGAGGTATAACACGGAATGAGGGAAGGGAGCTCATTTAATACCTGTTCGTAAAGAAGGGGAAGCTCAAGTGTGGCAACGGTTAATCTATTCAATTTAACCAATGCTTTTATTTTCTTATTCGAAAGCTCCATCCGCTCAAAAAGCAGCCCATTCTCAAGCATTACCCCAACATGTTTTCCAACATTGACAAGAAAATCAATCTCATGTTTTTTGAACCGTTTTTTTTGTCTCGAAACAACCGTCAATACACCAAACGTTCTTTTGTCAGCAATGAGAGGAATCTTGAAAATTGAATAAAGTCCTGCTTTGCTCAATTTTTCTCGGGAAGCTCTGGAAATATTCATATTTTCTGCAATATTCTCGATAATAACTGATTTTGGGGAAGTGAAGAGCGTATCACCCGTGCCGGTTTTAATTCCTGTAAAAAGGTGCATTACTTTTTTCGAGATTCCAATAAATGATTTAATCACTAAAGTTCCCTGCTCATATATCTGAATAAGCCCGCCATCCATGGTAAGCGCATTAATGGTGTTTTTCAAAATACTCTTCATAAACTTATCAATATCAAGAGTATGTACAGGGGATTTTGTGATTTCATCGTAGGCGGAAAGAATATCCATGGTCTTCTGCAACCCGTGCTTCATCCTTGTTTGCTCAATGGCAATAGATGCAAGGTTCGAAAAACACTCAGCAAACAGCCTCTCTTCCGTGGTAAATTCCCTTTGCTTTCCAAAGGTATCAAGAAAGAGAAACCCTAAAACTCTTCTCTTAAAACCGATGAGCGGAATGGTAAGTGAGGAAATGACTGCAACCAATTTCTTTGTTCTCAACGCCTTTACCGCTGAACTTCTGAACGAGAGCGGAATTTCCCTATGGGCAATGTTTTGCTTACGAACACCAGAACTTGCTTCCCTTATGAGAAAGGAATTGCTCTCGTCAAGAAGGTAAATTGAAGCGCAATGTACATCCAAAAGAGCAACAGCTTCCTTCGTAATCTTTTCCAGCAATTCCCTGCTGTCTCTTGCTGTGAAGAGTTGTCTCTCAATAGTCAAAAATCGCTTGAAGAATTTTGAATCAATATCTGCCATTGTTAACTCTTAATGTTTTACTGAATAATAGAGGTTTTTTTTGCATTTGTCAACACATAATGGTTCCGCAGGGAAGAGTAGTTAACTGGAATCCCTGTAAACCTGGCGGCAATTGTAATCTATGGAGACTGATTCAGCGAAGATCGTGCAAGAGGCGAGAAAGATGCAGGAACAAACCTTCAACCCAGAAAACGCATGTCCCATCTTTGAGATACAGAATGGATGGTGTATTTCTAATGTTCAACTGCTTCTTATATATTTCTCGCGGGAAAACTGAGAGCCGTCCTTTTTGTATCCCAATTTCCTCGAGGAAATTTTTTGCCTGTTCGGTCTTTTCCGCATCAGCGAAAAGGTACACAGCTCCGGAAAAAGCATGTATTACTTCCTTTGCATTCTGCAGCGTGGATTTAGATGCCTCTGATTCAATATCAAAAACAACAATAAGAATTTCACCCTTGTCAAACTCATGTTTTTGAAACCCGAGAGCTTCAGCATCTATATCCTTGTATTTTCGAACAATAAGGTCCCCGGGCTTCACCTTTTCTGGAATACCTGTTTTTACAGAAACTTTTGCAGTATCTACCTGTGGTACAACCCGTTGAATCCGGACGTATGTATCTCCAAATCCATTCCTCCATCCCGTTACAGAATATGCTTGTTTCTCATCAAGTGAAACAATAATCCTCCCATTAGCCGTATCAACTGGCGGGTCAAGTCTCTTCGGGTATTCTCCAAATCTTGTGATACTGTAATCGTAGTAATAGCGCTGCTTTTCCGTAATATCCTTTCCGTTCTCCTCAAACCTAAAATCAACCCAGGTTTTTTTAACCTCTTCTTTTTTCTCTTTAAAACTTTTCTCTCTCCATTCTGCAGCCCAGTATTCGAAAGCATCATAACTCCACTTCACCCTCGCGGGAATTCCTATGCTTCTTAAGATACCAGCAATAAAAATATATCTTTCGCTATCGGTTCCCCTCTTTGTTTTATAAACATCATCCGGGTTCTGCATCGGTCCAAAATAACCCTTCTCTTCTATTTTATCTACATTCTTTTCAACCCAAGAGAATAGAGTATCAATAGTTTCATCAACAGTGAGTTTTCTAAAATTGATAAATTTAGATTGAATACTCCCTCTCCATTTTCCAATCTGCTCAAATAGTATTCTATCGGATACGAGATAATTTTTTAAGATTGAATCAGGCACACTCTTACCTGCTAATTTTTCTGATTTTAGAACTGCTATAAGTTCATCTACAAGATCTGTAGTGTCAAGGCTCACAACATCCTTTGGGTGAAGCGAGTTAAAATAATCAATAAAAACATCCTTCAGAGTGTCGGAAAGCCCTTTGTAAAATGCAAGCAGAGATTTTGCGCCCCCTTTTGCATTATAGAAAATCTTTACGAGTTTTTCATCTCTTTCCGAGAGAACAGAAGCAATGGAACTATCAGCAATGTTTATTTTGCTTAAGTGAATACCTTGTAAGAGCTTAAGAGAATCTCTATTGGGTTTATATTCTGGTTCCCTCTTTTTTATATCTATCCTTCTTGTATAGATCCAGAAAGAAGTATCCGGAAGCTCCCTTTTTGTAATCTCAATTACAATAGTATCTCTCTGTTCAGAAGATGGTCTCCATAATTTATACCCCAGGAGAGAGTCTTTAGATGCATAAACA
>SOKD01000305.1 GCA_004376305.1 Candidatus Cloacimonadota bacterium
TGTAGGATGTAGGATGTACGTTAATCTCTAATGAGGCTAATTGTATATTGATAGTTATTACTAGTATATTTGTGGTTATTAATTGTTTCAGAGGAGCATTCAATTACAGCGCAGCGTTTAATTCACAGCGCCCAGCGCGTTATTCTCCGATTCTCCGTTTCTCCGGTTCACTCGCTTTCTTGCTCGCAAGCCCTGCTCCTGCCAGCAGAACAAGGATCGGCTCAATCGGCACACGAAACCTCGCATCACCGACTGGTCCAGGAAGAATGGCAAAATAAATGATCGTTAACAGAAAGAAAAGAAACAAAATCTTTTGTTGTTTCCAAAAGTGAGCAAAACCTCTCAGAGCGAGAAAATAAATCAGCAACTGAAACAGAGAAAACGCAAACCATATAGTGGTAAACCACCAGGGGAATTTCCTGAAACGTTCATTCATTATGGTCCGAAACATAGATGCGAATCTTCCTCTGAAGGTATCACTGATCACTGCTTTTGATATTGCTGTTGTCTCACCGACCCTTTCGATTCCCTGTTTTCCAAGGAGTTTATAGAGAAATGTGTATTCCATCGGTACAAAAGTATGCAGGAATCCTATCATGTGGAGCACTGCATACCTTCCCGGATTCTTTCTTATTACCTCAAAACCATAGCTCGCGATCTGAGCGCATATCTCCGGGTTGTCGGATGCATACGTATAATCATCATTAGAAATACCGTATCTTTTCTTCACCGCTTCTTCAATGATGGATTGTGCCTCCCGAAGATTCATTCTTTCTTTTGAAGCGATAACGAATGCAGCATTATAGTAACCGATATTCCAATTCCCAATGGTGGAAAGGAAAATTCTTCTATACGTACTGTAATTTCTCACATACCAGGGTGTAAGGACTAAAAAAAACGATACGAGAAAAATAATTGACTGGATAGCAATCGTTCTAATCTTCTTTCTGAAAGCAAGAAATAGTATGAAGAGAATGGGAATAAAAAAATAAAAGGAAATAGGACGGGTTAATGTCGCAATGCCAAGAAATATCCCGGAAAAAGCCAGAAAGACCTTTGTGTTCTTTTTCAAAAAGAAAATAAAAGAAGCCAGGGAAATTACAATAAAAAATGTAAACAGTATCTCTGATAATATCTGAGTTGTATAGAGAGATTGATGCGGGTGAACAGTATAAAGTATTCCGGCAAGCAATGCAGAGGTAACATTTTGAAACAACAACAGAGCAATTGAAAATACTAATACTGCAATGCAAGCATCCAAAAAACACTGCAGAAGAATTACCGACCATATTCTTGCACCTGACAAGAGAAAAGAAAAGACAATAAAGAGTGGGTATCCCGGCGTCCTTGCTGCTTCTCTGTATCCCGTCTCTTCCGGATAAACGCTAAATTCCTGTTTTTCGATTAAATGTTTTGCCAGGACAATGTAGTTCTTCGCATCACTCCCCGGTCCAATTGCCTTTTCAATAGTAGCAAAAACTGGCAGAGCAAAGATCAGCCGAAATATGATTGATGTGAGAAAAATAATAATGAGAAAATTTTTATTTTCTCTTAAAAAGCTTCGTTTCATTATCAATAAATACTAACTCAGCAAAATCCTGTATTTGACTTTCCATAGTGGTGCTTTCTTCCATCAAGAAGAAAAAGTCATAGAACGCACACAATTCGTACTTATTTTTTATAATTCCTTCATTTATAACAGGTACCGGAAATCTCTCCGTATAGTAAACCGGAGCTTTCCAGTCATATGGTGGAATATTTGCATTCCCTTTCAGGGAGACCTCATAGGCAATAATGTGAAGGAAAGGATTAATAACTCCAATATAGTACTCCTTTGTTCCCATACTCACAACACTCTTGTTCTCAGGAACCATTGACAGGGCAGTAATGCACCTTTCCATCCTCGGCTGCAGTGAAAGAAAACCTATTTCCTTTATGGTGAAATTCGCAAGGGAAAGAATTACAAGAAGTGCAACCAGGAGTTTCGAAAACCGGAGATTGTTTTTATAATTGGGGAAAACAAGCAAGACAAAGAACATAAACGGCAGGAAACGCTGGTCAGCCCTTACCAATGTGTATACTTCCATAGGAGACAGAATAAATAAAACCAGGAAGGAAGCAAGGATTATCTTCCAAGCTAATTCCGTGTTTTTCCAGCCTCTCACAACAAGAACGAGCAATGCAATAAAAGGAATGGACAATAATGCTACATCCAGATACGGTGTCCATGTTCCGAAAGTGTCTCTGAAGGAAATAAACTTTACAGCAAAACTTTTATAGAACTCAAGTTCCAGGGGAGCTCGATTAGTAATGAAATAAGTCATACATAAGCATGCCGGAACAACAGCGGCAGCGAAAAGATACATTCCTCTCTTTCTACAGATAACAAATACGAGAAGTACTAAAAGGAAGGCACAATAGGTAAATAAATGGGTAAAATAGAGAGTAAGGGAGAGAAGAAATGTAATTACAATAGTGCGCCATCCATGCTTCTCAATCTTAGGTAGAATAAAAGCAACGGAAAATAGAAAAAGAGGAAGGCTGAGTATAAAATTTATGTTTCCTTTGGCAAAAAAGTAATTAAACGTAAGAAGCGGTGCGAAAAAATAGAGAAATAGACCCTTTGGATTCAAAACAAGCAAAAAATAGCAAAATGCGCCCAGAAAACCCACAACATACAAACTGAGCAACAACTTACCGGCTACAAGAGGAGGGAAAACCTTCATTAAACCAGCAAGAAGCAAAAAGCCTGTTGTATTCGGCGGAGGAATCGGCTTTACTGAGAACGATGAGAAATGAGACAGGTGAGCAATAATATATGAAAATCCCGTGAAGACAGGCCAATCTTGAAGTGGCACATAGCGAACACTCCAGATTGGAATGAGGAAAAGCAATGAAAAAAATACAATAATGAAAAGTGATTTATTACGTTTTCTCATGTCCCCATTTTTTTTCTATCATTGTTCGCGCTTCATCTCCACAGTTAAACAGAAGATCAAGCGCTGAAAGGTTTGGAATGAATTTTCCCCACAGTTGCGGATAAACAAATAAACCGTAATGATAGTAAGCGAGTTCTATCTTCTCTTTTTCAAACAAATTCTCATCAAGGTAATTTTTTGCCCCGCTTCCCGATAAGTACACCTCTCCATCGAGCTCCTTAATTATGGAAATAAGTTTTTCCGTTTTCTCTCCTTTTGCTTTAAGTTCCGATGATAAATACAGGTTCTTCTCAATCTTAAACACCCCCATAACAAACCTTAAAAGCGCAAGATTCAAATCCACCAATCGATCCCACTTCTGAGAGTATATCCTCTGCAATTCTTCCTTATAATAACGAAAAAAAGGCGCATTTGCATAATTCATAAGAAGTGTCCCAAAATGTTTTTTTTGCCAGTCAGAGGTCGTTTTAATGAGGACTTCATTAATATTCTGATAGAATTTTCCTTTCTTGCATACAGGCACTGTAAGCCATATTGCATTGCATTCTGAACCTTTCACCCTGTTTCTATGAGTAAATGATCGTCGAGAGAATTGAACATCATCAAGAAAGACAAATACATCCGACGTGATCATCTTATAAAAAAATCCCGGCCAGGGGATATAGTTTGGTTGATGAATGGCGATTATCTTGCTCATTGTAAAGTATTAGATGAAAGAACGCAAGCTGTAAACAAACGTTACACTGTAATCAAACGCTGCCGCTGTAAACTAACGTTTCACTGTAAACTAACGCCTTCGGCTGTAATAACTACATTTCACTTCTTCTCTTTTCTCTTAACGAACCGTTTCTTTGCACACACGGTAGAAGCGATCAGATTATTTAACTTCACCTCTACTACGTGGTATTTCTTAAGAAAGTATTCTTTCTTATCGTTCGTAATATACTCGTTATTATAAGATTCCTCTATATGGTTCTGAGTCTCCGTTGTTGACCCTTTTGCTATGTTGTAAAATTGGATTTTCTCTGCAAAATGAAACCTGCCGAATCCTTCGCTTATATTAGCCGGAATAGAACGCGCAGCCCGAAGCATATCTGACGTAAGCCTGTATTCCTCGTGTTTTGGAAAGGTTTTCACCAATTTTCCTATTTCTTTGGATAATTGCGAGGATAACTACCATACTACCAAGTCTCTAAAACTTTTTATTTTCATTTCCGTAATCGGCGTAGCATTTAATTACAGCGCAAAGCACATTGGTTTC
>SOKD01000244.1 GCA_004376305.1 Candidatus Cloacimonadota bacterium
AAGCTCGAGGACCAGTATTCTCCTGCGACGCGGAACGCCTGGAACCAGAACTACAATTTCTGCCATATTGCAGCACACGGCAGTTATCAGGGGTTCTGGAGCCAGTATTCAAACCCGGTTTTTACCACATCGGATATTCCGAGCCTGACCAATACGATGCCGACCATCCTCACCTCGATCGCCTGCCATCCCGGTGATTTTGATGAATACGGCGATTGCTTTGCAGAGCAAATCATGAATAAAACAGGCGGTTCGGGAACGGTGGCATGCGCCCTGAATTCCCGCTATGGATTTGGAAGTCCCCCCTCAATGGGACCCTCGGAGGCGATGGATACCTGTTTCTTCGCGGTAATGCTCAAGGATACGTTCAATATCGGTATCATTCATGGTGCAACCAAGAACCATTACAGAAATCTTATCTGGTCGCAGGGTGTCTGGCATTACTGTGGTCTTGAGCTGAACCTCTTTGGGGACCCAGAGATGCAGGTTAAACTATCACAGGCAAATGAACCATACGTGTACATCTCAGACCGGGTGCTCAACGACGATAATAATAACGGCATATGGGATCCGGGTGAATATGCAGAACTTATTGTTACGCTTTCCAATGGTGGGAGCGTTGATGCGAGCAATGTTCAGGCTGTCTTGAGGGCAACAACCAATAGCCAGTATGTTGATATCAGCGATTCAACATCAGCGTATGGTACGATCAGCGCTGGTGGCTCAGTGAACAATGCTTCCGATCCGTTCAAGATGACTGCTGATGCAGGTACACCCAACGGGACCGTCATAGGATTCACCCTGCACGTCACAGCAGATGGCGGCTATTCATGGGATTACAATTTCACCTACGCTGTCGGGAATCCGCCTGTTGACTACTATGATCACGACATTGGGAATGTCCGCTATACGGTAACGAATAGAGGTATCTGCGGTTTCTTGAACGATGGTCAAACCCAGGGAAGTGGTTTCCATTACCCGATAAGCGGCACCCAGTACCTGTATATTGGTTCCGTATGGGCAGGAAATGCATCAAATTATGTTGTTAACAGGGACTACTCAGCGGAGAATTCCGGAGACTGGCAGCAGGTTGCTGGTGTATACGGTGATGGAACAGTTTACTCTGACCAGGATTCCTGGGCACAGTACAATGATGCCGGCATGGGTTCGCCAAAGGATATTACCTGTACCCAGAAGGGCTGGGCATGGTCTGATCCAGGTGGTCAGGATTTCGTTATCGTTGAGTACACCTTCAGGAATGATGGGTCATCTGCTGTTAATGGGCTCTACTTCGGTCAGTTCATGGACTGGGATGTTGGGGATCCATACAATACGGACCAGGGTGGAATCGATGCATCAAGAAATCTTATCTATCAATATGGTCCGGGCACCAAATACGTGGGGATTGGCTTACTTGAGCCTTCAACAGCTTCAAATGTTTCTTTCATCAAGAACGAGGATTATGTCTATCCCAATTCATATATTCTCGATTCGGATAAAATCCAGTTCCTCAATGGCTCAATAAATGTACCCAGTACGTCAGGTCAGGATGATTGGTCAGGATTTGTTGGAGCAGGACCGTTCAATGTTAGCGCTGGAGATTCGGCGATTTTTGCAGTCGTTATTCTCGGCGGAGAGGGTGTCTCCGACATTCAACAAAATTATGACAGCGCAAAGGTTCGTTATCCTCCCGTTGGTGTAGTGGAGAAGCCTGAGATTCCGAAAACTCCTTCATATTTCAACATCTCAAAGGTGTATCCTGAGCCGTTCAGTAAGTTTGTGAATATTGAGTTTACGGTGCCACAAGAAAGCAAGATATTACTTCATATCTATGATGCATCCGGAAGGCTCATAAAGACTCTGGTTAACAGCAAACAATCAGCTGGCAAACACAGCGTGAAGTGGGATGGTACCGTCAATCGTGGAAAGAAAGCAGCATCAGGTGTTTATTTCTGCCAACTTATCGTGAGTGGATCAGAACGGAAGGTTACGAGAAAACTGCTGCTTGTGAAGTAAGGTGTACTATTTGGAGATTAAGAGGGGGAAAGGATTTTCCTTTCCCCCTCTTTTTTGGTCTCAAGAGGCTCTTTTTTACTTGACTTTGGAAGCCATTATGTATACATTATAGAAGGAAGATACGTATTGGTACGTTGAAATATAATAGAATCTGCTGTAACACTTGAAATGATCATAGTTACATTTCAACCGGATAGGTGCGGATGTATGCAGTAGATGAGCTGTAAGTCCAGGAGGAAATATGATAGTTGTTGTAGCAATTGTGCTTATTCTCTTTGCCTTCGTTTCTCTCTTTCTTGACTCAGGATTTATAGAGGTTTCAAGGTATGCGCATATTATTCTTGACATCCTTCTTTTGATTTTTTCGTTAATTATACTGGTAAGAAGTATCATTCTCGTTAGAATTGGAGAAAAGGAGATGCTTTCGAAGAAGGTGCGTGACCTTGAAGCACGGGTTGATGTCCTAACAAAGAAAGAGGAAGAAAGAATGAAATTCAGCAAGACAGTACTGTCTTCAGATGTAGAAGGAGATACTCAGCAATGAGATTCTTGAAGCGTGCTGGCATGGCGCTTTTTATTCTTTTTTTTCTCACTCTTGGATTTATCTTTTCATCAATGCTCTGGTTGAACAGGGATTTGCCGGATACAAGGTGCCTTGAGGATTTTTCACCCCCTGTTATTACCAGGGTTTTTGATAAAGACGGTACCATTGTTGGGGAGTTCTTTATTCAAAAGAGGATTGAAGTTGCACTCAACGAAGTTCCGTCCCTCATGATAGATGCCACCATTTCTATTGAAGACAGAAAATTCTATCGCCACTGGGGTGTAGATATTATTGGAATAATTCGAGCAATGATTCAGAATATCAAAGCGGGTAGAACCGTTCAGGGTGCAAGCACGATAACCCAGCAACTTGCAAGAAACCTCTTTCTCACCCAGGAAAGAACGGTGGTAAGGAAGTTGAAGGAGATACTGCTTGCGGTCCAGATCGAGCGTGGATACTCGAAAGATGAAATTCTGTTAATGTACTTCAATCAAATCTACTATGGTAATGGTGCGTATGGTGTTGAAGCTGCATCCATTTCGTTTTTTGGAAAACATGCACGGGAGCTTACCCTTCCGGAAGTTGCGTTGCTTAGTGGCTTGCCAAAATCTCCTATCTACTACGATCCTTTTAAGAATCCTGAAAAGTCTCTCATGCGGAGAAATCTGGTAATTAATTCCATGATTGAAACCGAGGTGATAACGGAAGATGAAGGAGAACGGGCAAAGAATGCGCCCCTGGGGCTCAATCCACATACTGATGCATTCAAAGATGCTCCCTATTTTGTGGAAGAGGTGAGGCGGAAAGTGCTTACCTGGTATGGCGAGAATATGCTCTACAGGAGTGGACTGGATATCTATACGACACTTGATACTGATCTACAGAAAAAGGCTAACCGGGTAACGGAGAAATGGTTGCAGCGACTGGAGAAGATGTACCGCTTTAAAGTGGTGCGGGATACTACAGAGAAGGATACAACAGGCGCAATGACCAAATATATACAGGCTGCTCTCGTTGTCATCGAGCCCGCATCCGGAGCTATTCGTGTTCTTGTTGGGGGAAGGGATTATGAGGAAAGTGAATTCAATAGAGCCACACAGGCAAAACGTCAGCCAGGTTCAGCTTTTAAGCCATTTGTATATACCGCTTGTATTGATAATGGTTTTACACCGAGTGATGAAGTGCTCGATATACCAATTGTAATGATATCAGGTGGTGTAGAGTATAGCCCCGCAAATTATGACCATAAATTCAAGGGACCGGTTACCGTGAGAACGGCGCTTGCGCTTTCGAGAAACCTGGCAGCTGTTCGCCTTATTAGATACATTGGAGAGCAGACAGTCGTTGAGTATGCAAGAAAGATGGGTATTAAATCGAAGCTCAAGGCGGTCACTTCTTTAGCTCTTGGAGCCTGCGAAGTCACCCCTCTCGAATTAACCGCCGCATACTGTGTCTTCCCGAATCTTGGCGTAAAAATCGAGCCGTACGTAATCGAGAAGATCATGCAGCGTGGTGGTGATGTACTCTACGAACATGAGATCCAGAAGGAAGAAGTGATTAGCCCTGCCACAGCATATGTGATGGGCGATCTCATGGCAACGGGTCTTGATGCG
>SOKD01000328.1 GCA_004376305.1 Candidatus Cloacimonadota bacterium
AGCAATAAACAGTATCTCCCCTTACCGCAACACCTCTCTGTCCCCCGTGTGGTGCCCAGTGAGAGCTTGATCCCGCTGGATCATCATTTACTCTTATATTCGGTCCAAAGACATAGCCCTGGGCAAAGATAGATGCAATCAGGAATAGCAACACTACACATGGAAGTGCTATTACCAAAATTCGATTCATTATTTGCTCCTTTTTGACGTTATTCATTCTATAGCACAGGAGCTTGATTCTGTCAATTGATTATTGTGAAGTGTCATTGCAAATAGAAAATGTCATGTTTTCTGCAAATTAAAAACGTCAAGGTGAGCGATGGGAATTGAACCCATACCCTATAATTTTGCGGGTTTTTTTGTCTTATGTCTGAAATTCATATGCTATCCGGTCTTCTACTCTTGCTTCTTTAAAAGCGCGGATTCTTCGTAAGCAACTATCACATGTGCCGCAAGCCCTGTCATTATTTTTATAGCATGACCATGTGTATTCAAAAGGAACACCAAGTTCCAACCCAAGTTTCACGATATCTTTCTTTTTCATGGAAATGAGAGGAGTAATAATCTCGATTATAGTATCTTTCTTTGTCCCAACGTCAACGAGTTTATTGAAGATATCATAGAACTCTTTTCTACAGTCAGGGTATCCTGCCGCATCTTCCTCTGTTGCTCCTAAAAAAACAGCAGGAGAGCCAATAACCTCAGCCCAGGAAATTGCGACAGAGAGAAATTGTGCATTTCTGAAAGGAACATATGTAGATGGAATTCCCCCTTTTGATAATCCATCAGGGATCTTTAGATCTTTATTAATAAGGCTTGTATCGCCAATTTTTTTAAAATACTCAAAATCGACAACAAGTTTTTTCTCTGCTTTGTAGAAATCTGCCAGTGAATGAAATGCCTTTAGTTCCTTCTCTTTTGTTTTCTGATCATAGTTAATGTGAAGCATGGCAAGATTGTATTTCTTCTCTGCTATCCCGCATGCAACGGCACTATCCATTCCACCGCTCACCAATACTACTGCAATGTCCGTCTCTTTCATGAGTTATTAGTCGGTTTCCCCGATACCCGGCTTGCCGATTCACTCTGTTACTAAATCCCTCGCTCGACTCCTTTCCAAATATACTTGTGTATCTGGAGATTAAGCCTTACGGGGATAGTATCTTCGAGTATCCATTCTGCGAGTTGCTTTGGTTTAAGTATTGAATGATTGGGTGAAAAATTTACCGTAAGTTTTTCGTAGAGTGAAAATTTATGTGATATCCGTTTTGCCCATTCATAATCTTCTCTATTTGATATAACAAATTTAATTTCATCATTTTCCTGCAACCTGCTGAGATTTTCCCAGAGCATTTTGCTATTTTCTTCGCTTCCGGGACACTTAATATCAACGATCTTCACAATTTTTCTGTTAAGCCGCGAAATATCAAGTGTACCATTTGTCTCAAGCAATACGTTATAATTGTGGGCAATAAGCGCATCAGTTAATCCATAAACCTCGTTTTGGAGAAGCGGCTCCCCTCCGGTAATTAAAACATGTTTCAATCCGAATAATGTAATCTTTTTGAGAAGGTCCTGTTTTGAAATTTCAAAACCTTCCTCATACGCATAGGTTGTGTCGCAATAAGTGCATCTGAGATTGCAGCCTGAGAAGCGTACGAAAATGAATGGAAAACCTGTACAGCGTGTTTCACCCTGGATGCTTTTAAAAATCTCGTTTATCTTCATTGCTAAAAGTGTTTAGTTCGTTTAAGGCGTCAGGATCGTTTGGACCGTTGCTTGGGAGGAAATGATCCGATGCCCATTAGTTTATCCTTACTCAGAATAAGTGACAGCGTACTTATCGGTTTCCCAAACCTTCACCGAGTCAAGGGAAAAACTTCCTTTTAAATTGTCTGTTATCCTTTTAAAGATAAACTGAGCGATATGTTCAGCTGTTGGGTTTTTTCCCTTAAAAAAAGGAAGTGTATTTAGGTTTTTATGGTCAAGACCACTGATTGCAGTTTCTGCGATTTCCTTTAGATTCCGAAAGTCTACACACATACCAATGGAATTTACCTTATGAGCCCTGACAGAAACCTCGACATGATAGTTGTGACCGTGGAGTTCTGAACAGTTACCTTTATATCCCTGGATATGGTGTGCAGCAGAAAAATCAGTCTTTATGGATATGATAAACATTTGGAATACTGTAAGTTAAAAATCTTTCCTTGTCAAGAGGAAATGAAAAAAATTGCTTTACAAAAAAGCTTATTTGTGGTATATCACTGCTGCTATACACGATGCGTTTATACCTTTGCATAAGGCGCTATCCTGTTAAGCCAAAAGATCAAGTTTGCCAGCAACTATTGCAGCAGGGAGGATACAATGAAAGGGTTGATTCTTTGTGGTGGTCTTGGAACAAGGCTATTTCCCCTCACTAAAATTACGAACAAACATCTTCTTCCCGTTTACGGTAAACCCATGGTTTATTATCCCCTTGCAACGCTGGTAGAAGCTGGAATAAAGGATATTATGATTGTGACCGGCGGGAATAATGCCGGTGATTTTTTGCGTCTTCTTGGGAATGGTAGAGAATTTGGACTCAAGCACCTCAACTATACATTTCAGGAAAAAGAAGGTGGTATTGCGGAAGCTGTGGGTCTTGCACAACATTTTGTTGGAGATGATAAGGTTGCTATTATTCTGGGTGATAATATTCTTGAAGGGAGCATTAAGGGTGCGGTGGATGCATTTGAAAATCAGGAGAAGGGAGGTAAGGTTTTTTTGAAAGAGGTGGAAGATCCCTCTCAGTATGGTGTTGCGGAAATTGAAGGCGAAAAAATAGTTGGGATTGTTGAAAAACCCGAGAAACCTGAATCTAATTTTGCTGTTATTGGTGTTTACCTGTACGACAATGCTGTTTTTGATATCATAAAGAATCTCACCCCATCGAAAAGGGGGGAGCTGGAAATAACCGATGTTAACAATGCCTATATTCAAAAAGGTCAGATGACGTATGAAGTCTTCAAAGGGTGGTGGGGAGATGCCGGTGCGTCAATTGATGCGCTTTTTCTGGCAAATAAACACATAAGGGAAGGAGAGATTTCCTCTCCATAGTATGCATTGATCGCTTTGTGAGTAATTTTTCCTTTGAATGGAAATAGTATGGGAAATATTCTTATTTTGAGTGCATTAAAATCGTGTTGCTTGGTGCTGTTATTTGTGCACCTTTGATGTGAATAGAGAAAGGAAACAGAATGAAGATAGTAATAACAGGTTCGGAAGGTATGCTTGGTTGTGACCTTTCTCACAGATTAGGACAGGAGTACGATGTAGTTGGTATTGATATAGAAGACGTTGATATTGCAGGAAAACATGCTAGGAGCTTCATTTACAGCATTAAACCTGATTTTATTTTCCATCTTGCCGCTTATACGCAGGTTGACAAAGCAGAAACTGACACTGAACTCGCCTACCAGGTAAATGTTAAGGGGACTGAAAATATTGTGTCCGTATGTGAGGAATTCAATATTCCGCTTGTTTTTATGAGCACCGATTATGTCTTTGATGGCACAAAGGAGGTTCCGTATTCTGAAAAAGACAGCCCGAACCCCATTAATTTCTATGGGAAGACAAAATGGACAGCTGAAAAGCTGATAAAAGATCGACTTTCGAAATTCTTTATCGTGCGCAGCAGTTGGCTTTTTGGTAAAAACGGTAAGAATTTTGTCAGAACGATTCTCTCACTATCGGAAAAGAAGGAGCGTATCAAGGTAGTTAATGATCAACGAGGCTCTCCAACATACACACAAGATTTAGCTGTTTCGCTGACGTACTTTTTGGATTGTAGTGAATACGGAATATATCACGTAACGAATACAGGCAACTGTAGTTGGTATGAGTTTGCTAAAGCTATCATTTTTTTTTCAAAAAGCTGCATAGATATCATTCCTGTGAAAACGGAAATGATGCAGAGACAAGCCAGGAGGCCCAAAAATTCAGTGCTTGATAATTCACTTTTTATTCAACGCTTTAATTTCAGAATGCCGGAATGGGAAGATGCGCTTAAGCGTTACCTTGCAGAGGAAAGGGAATTGCATAGTGAGGACAACCCCGGGGGAAAGCATAAGGATAAGTGTTGTTCTGTTAAAATTTATAAATAAAGGGAACAATGAATTG
>SOKD01000110.1 GCA_004376305.1 Candidatus Cloacimonadota bacterium
TACCATATACAAGAAAAAACGAAGCTACATCAACCCATTTGTTGATACGGGACGTTTTATTGTACTGGCTGTGAGGAGTTTATTCGAGTGAGAATTCTTATAACGAATGATGATGGCTACTACGCTGATGGTATACAACACCTCAAGGATGCATTAAAGGAAGATAATGATGTCTATATAGTTGCGCCGGACAGAGAGAAAAGCGCAGCAAGCCATTCGTTAACTCTGGATTTCCCTTTAAGAATCAATAAGAAAAGTGACAGGGACTACGTGGTTGATGGAACACCAACAGATTGTGTACTTGTTGCCGTACATGGACTCATGAAGAATGATCTTCCTGAACTCGTTATCTCCGGCATTAATCACGGACCAAATATGGGAGAAGATGTAACCTATTCCGGTACCGTTGCTGCAGCTTTTGAAGGGACAATACTGGGCATCAGGTCTCTTGCTATTTCTCTTGTTGGACATGAGGAACCGCAATTTGATGCTGCCAAAATTTTCATAAGAGGATTTGTGAAATGTCTTGATCAATTCAAGAGTGAACCGGGAACATTGATGAATATTAATATTCCCGGGCTCCCTCCATCAAAGATAAAGGGAATTGCAATAACGAAACTCGGAAATAGAATTTACAGGGATGATATTATTCAAAATGTTGATCCGAGGGGGAAATTCTACTACTGGATTGGTGGGGATACACCAATGTGGAAAAAGGAAAGCGGCACTGATTTTGAAGCAATAGAGCAAAGAAAGATTTCCATAACTCCGTTGCATCTCGATCTCACTCATTATCCTGAGATAGAGAATTTGAGGAAACATATTGATATAATCCTGAGGCAATTCAAAGATGGAATTTGAAAAGAAAATGTGTTTCATGGTGGAAAACCAGATTGTGCGCAGGGGGATTGTCGATGAAGGAGTTATTCAGGCAATGCTTACGGTGAAAAGACATCTCTTTGTAGAAGAGGCAATGGCTGAAAGTGCTTATGGTGATTTTCCACTTCCCATTGGCGATGGACAGACCATATCACAGCCATACATGGTTGCTGTCATGACAGAAAAATTAAAACTTGGAAAAGAATCGCGAGTACTTGAGATAGGAACCGGATCTGGATACCAAACCGCAATCCTTGCAGAAATTTGTGAGCGAGTTTATTCGATCGAGAGAATTGCAATGCTTGAGCGAAAGGCGAGAAAAAGGCTTGAAGAAATGGGGTATACCAATATTGCATTTAAAATAGGAGATGGAACCCTCGGCTGGAGCGAAGCAGCGCCTTTTGATGGAATTCTTATTACAGCGGGTTCACCGAAGGTACCCGATTTGCTCTTTTCTCAGTTAAAGGAAGAGGGAAGAATGATTATCCCCATCGGGAATAGTTTTTCACAAACGTTGACTGTCGTACGGAAGGTTAAAGGAAAAAAGGTAGAGGAATCTTTTTTTGGATGTACCTTTGTACCTCTGATCGGAAGGGAAGGATGGGAGGAGGATTGACCACGTCAAAAGTAAGAGTGAAGGGTGAATCAGGGGATGGTCAAATGGTGATGATTCGCGGTGAATGAAAAGGAGAGAATATGAAACGGAAAACAATAATTGGAGTGATTGGTTCAGCCAGTTGTTCTTCATCGATTGCTGACATTGGATACATCGTTGGCAAGGAGATCGCACGAAGAGGTGCAATTCTCATATGTGGAGGTCTTGGGGGGATCATGGAAGGCGCTTGTAAAGGAGTTCAAGAGGAAAACGGAACAGCAATTGGCATACTTCCGGGTGATGATAAAGAAGATGCAAATCCGTATGTAGATATTCCCCTTACGACAGGAATGGGTGAAGCAAGAAATATCATTATCGTTCGGTCGAGCGATGCAATTATTGCCATAGCGGGGAAGTATGGAACGCTCTCGGAGCTTGCATTTGCATTAAGATTTGATGTCCCTATTGTAGGAATAGCAACGTGGAATATAGATATTCCGATCTTAAAGGCAAAGAATCCGAGACAGGCTGTTAATATGGCATTTGAGGCGATTAAGAAGGCGAAGGGGACATTTTAAACTAATTTTCTCGTTAATCTTACGTATACCTCTTCAAATGCAATCATACCACAGAGGACTCCGATTATGACACAGAGATTACAATGAAGCGGTGATGAGAATCCTCTCGTTTCGTGAATAAGCGCGGGCATATAGAAGAATAACTGGAAAAGGAAAAACACGACAAAGAATGCATAGACAGGCAATATCTTTCTATCCTTCAGGATTTTCTTATTCCAGCATTCTTTACAGTAGATAAAATCCTCTTTCTCTACGGTGTTCTCCTCCTGCAGAAAAGTTGAGCAAACTGAACACGTCATCTCTTCATTCTCTTCAATTTTTTCATCTTCCATGGTCACTCCTTGACTATTAAGATAGAATAATACCATTTTCTGATATTGTCAACAGGTCCTTTTCATTTTTTTCTTGCCTATTGATGTAAAATATGGTATAAGGAAAATCACGGATATGAATGCTAACAAAACATAAATGTGAAGAGAGGAGGTGAAAGAGTACCTAATAAATACCGATAGAAGGAGGTAAAAAATGAGGACAGCAGGCATGCTCATAGTTTTTTTGCTTTTGCTGAATGGAGTGCTTTTCTGCGAAGTTCTACCGTTACAGAACATGAATTTTCTCCGCATGAGTGACGGTGCGGAATGCGGATATGGTCAAGATAATCCGCCACCCATAGATAGTCTCTGTCTTGTTTATTCAGGAATCGATTATGGAGCGAATTTCAACTCTCCACAGGCATACCCAAACGCAAAACATATAACCAATGTAAGAGTCGGTAGTTACTATTTCCCCGTTATTCTCTGGGAGACCGGCGATTCGTGGAGTAAGCAGTCGCTCTTCAGTTACTGGGATGATATGTTTAAGTTCTGGAGTTATCCTGATAGTTTTACCACCAATGCTGGCATTGATACCGGGAGACCAATGGTTTGTGTTGACAGTCATGGTAATTTGCATTTCTGCTGGCATCAAACCGGTTCACCGGATGGCTATGAAACCTTTTATACACGGGCAATCCTTGATACTTCAGCAGGCGTGGTTCAGTACACTATAGAGAGACCTGCACAGTTTATCTCCCAGACAGATGGCACAGAGGCGCGATTCCCCTCAATGGGAATATACGACGATACCCTCATTATGGTTGTTTTTGACCTGGGGCGTCCTGTAAATGCAACAGGCTATAACTACTCGACTGATGGCGGTTCCACCTGGGCTGGTCAGGGTATTGCTTATGATCCTGGTGGCGCCCTGCCTGGTTCATGGATACAGCCCTGTACTGCCGTTGATCAGAATACCGGAGATACCTGGGTAGCACTCTGTTTTGATGAATCAGGTGATGGTTCTATGGATCTTAATATTCTCCACTGGGAAGCATCCTCCGATATTTGGACAATTGAAACAGCCCATAATGCAACAAGCATGCATCCATATGCTGCTCCATCGATTGTTTGTGACAACAATGGTATTCCTCATGTTATTTTTCAGGAAAATCTGACAACAACCGGTGGTTCCGGCGGTCTTTCCGGTTGGAACGGGTGCGGTCCTGCCGGGACGCTTTACTATACGCATCGACAGGGTGGCAGTTGGTCTGCTCCTGTCAAAATTATGTTTCCGAGATACCCCGTATGTAATTATGCTTCGGGTTATCCTTCTGCTGGAATAGCAGCGGATAATACCATCTATTTCTCTATTACCCAGCCTGATAGTGCAACACCGGATACTGCGGTTTATCTGCCGTTCAATGTCCACTATGGTTAAATTTCTCCCTATATAGGTGCAGTTGCATACGGGGGAAAGGTCAGTAACATACCGTGGGCTGATACAATGAATGCTATCTACCCGCACACAACGTACAATGTTCCGCTTGATGGACCGGGAATTACATGGTGTCAGATGGTTAATGCTGCACCACCGTCTGACGCGTATTACAATCATTCTGATAGCTTGCTCGGTATTGCTGAAGAAGAGAGAACTCCCACATCTGTAACGATTCTCTATCAGAATGCCCCGAATCCATTCTCAGATAAGACCGTTATTCGGTTCAGTATAGAGAAAAGAGCAGAGGGTAATCTCACCATCCACGACGTCGTGGGAAGGAAGGTACGGG
>SOKD01000352.1 GCA_004376305.1 Candidatus Cloacimonadota bacterium
ACTCAAGGGCACTCTGAGACTCATGAATATGGATTTAGTTGATGAAGCAGTTGGAAAAATTGAAGGAATCCTTAAAGGAATTACCGGAATTTACGGGGGCTCTTACCAGTTTGATTTTGTAAAAGGGTATCCTGTTCTTCTAAATGACCGAGCTTTTACACAGTTTGTAAGCGGAGTGGTCAAGGATTTCTTCGGTGATGAACATGCTGTTGAACTGGAACAACCCCTTATGGGCGGTGAGGATTTCGCCTATTATCTTGACAAAGTGCCTGGAGCATTTGTACGATTGGGAACAGGAAACAGGGGGAAGAAGACTACCTTTCCCTGGCACCATTCCCGATTCAATATAGATGAAGATGCTCTTCCATACGGCACTGCGCTGTTTGTGAAATGTTCCGTAGAATATTTGAAAAATAGTTAAAAGACAGTGCTGCGGTGCTGTCGTTCTGTAATTTAATTGTGCAAGGAAAATCCACAGTGAAAATCAGAGCGAGTTTTTCCCTTCCGGTGCTTGAACTAGTGCTTCTCATTACAGCATCTTCCCTATCTTCAAGAATATACAATCCGTTTGTGTGGTCAACGTACAAGGAATTCTCCCATATCTACAGTATAACCATGGACATGGAAAAAGTATATTTTGGAACAGATCAAGGGATTCTACGCTTTAACAGGATCAAGCAGGAATGGGATATACCCATAACAGGGAGCAATGGATTTAAAGGCTCAAAAGCGGAAATAATCGCAGTGGATCCTGTTTTCAACAAACTCTGGATTATCTCCGACCAATCGCTTTCTGTTTATAACGATCAGATATCGTTATGGGAGCGAGAAATTCCACGCATCAGCATTGCCCTGTCTACAATTACATCAATTGGATTCACATACGACACCATATTTCTCGAAGGAAACGAAGGAATATATGCTTCACCGAGAGGAAGTTATATCTGGGAGCATTATTCCGGGATCATTCCGTCAACTACCAAATGGTTTGGTAAAAAGGCGAAATTATCGGTTACCGACTATCCGTTTCTGACACCATATTACGCTACCGATGAGTACTTCAACAAATACGAGTACGCTGCCATTGCCATTGAAAGCAAGGATATGTGGCTTGGAACAAACCAATTCGGTGTCTTTTACTATAATACCTTCACCTGGAACGGTATTCATTACGTAACGGGGCTCGCCAATGAGCGAGTTGATGCAATCTATCGCGATGAAGACCATTACTGGATAGGGGGAATTTATGGAACCAACAAGGGCATTACTTCAATGAACTTTGTAACTGGTGAAGGAAAACACTGGCGTTCAGATGATGTGTACGGTATATCATCGGATAATGTATATGCTATTACCGGAACCGAAAATGCTGTCTGGATCGGTACAAGCGCTGGTCTGCTGCGTTATGACAAAAATGGGAATACCTGGAAAAGCTATACGCAACTCAACGGCCTTGTTGATAACACCGTCACCGCACTCCACATAAAAAATGATACACTCTTCATTGGCACTGCAGGCGGATTTTGCTTGATGGTACTCCGGTCAAAGAACATGGTAACTCTTGAATCATTTGATAATGTCAGAATTTATGCTTTTGCCACATTTCTTGGTGATCTTGTTATTGCCACGGAACGGGGCGTGTACCTCTGGAGAAAAAAAGCATTCGAACCCATTACCGACCCGGACGGCGACCTTACCTTCGGAGTTACAGCTCTCTTCGTTGACAAAAATGCAATCTGGTTTGGCACACGGAGGAAAGGTATTGATGTATATTACCCTGATAGCACACGGTGGGAAGAATTCCTTCCCCCCACAACAATCCGTGGCGAATCGGTTTACGCTATTTCTGGAAACCAATACTATGTCTGGATTGGCACCAACAATGGTGTATCACGATATAATAAAAAAACCAAAGCATGGACATCATTCACAAAGATGGATGGGATTGCTGACAATGAGGTGCGAGCAATCCTGGTTGAAGACGATTGTCTCTGGCTTGGTACAAAAAATGGATTGACGTGCTTTCGCTATACTGACCCATCAGTTCCGCCATAAGCGGAACAAGATTATCTCAAGATATGCTGTCTTAAAAACTCATAGAAAAATTTATTGACTCCATTCCCCTTTTCTGATATAAAGAATAATTACTTTCTTTGATGAGCCAAATCATTTGCTGGATAACCGTTGTTGGCTCGTCACAATTCAGGAGGATAGATGCGGTTAAGTAGATATTTCATTCCAACAGTCAAGGAAACACCAAAAGAAGCTCAGGAGATAAGCCATATTCTGCTGCTGAAGGCGGGCTTGATTAAACCGCTTATGAGCGGCATCTATGAATACCTTCCACTTGGACTCAAGGTGATTACAAAGATTCAGCAAATCATTCGTGAAGAAATGAACCAAATTAACGGACAGGAACTGCTCCTGCCAATTCTGACAGGCAGAGAACTCTGGGAAGAAACGAATAGGTGGAATACATTTGGCAATGAGATGTTTAAACTGAAAGACAGGAATGACCGCGATATGTGTCTTGCTCCAACTCATGAAGAAATCATCACAGACCTTGCAAGGAGAGAAATTCAATCGTACAGGCAACTACCGCAAATCTGGTATCAACTCCAGACAAAATTCAGGGATGAGCCAAGACCAAGGGGCGCTGTTTTGAGAATGAGACAGTTCATTATGAAGGATTCGTATAGTCTGGATAGAAATGAGGAAGGACTTGAGGAAAGTTTTCAAATGCACCGGGAAGCATATTCCCGAATCTTCAGGCGTTGCGGCCTTGACACTGTTGTCGTTGGTGCATCCAGCGGCCTAATGGGTGGATCAGCATCAGATGAATTTATGTTCCTCTCTGAAAGTGGCGAGGATTCTATTGCCCTGTGTAATACCTGCGACTATGCAGCGAACGTAGAGGTCGCTGCCACACGGCTTAAGCCTATCCAGGGTGATAAGGAAGAAATCACAGAAGTACACACTCCTGTTCCCGGAACTGTTGAAGCGGTGGCAAATCTCCTTGCTAAACCAAAAGAGTTCTTTATAAAGAGCCTGCTGTATATAGGCAATAATGAACCTATCTTTGTTCTCGTCAGAGGAGATCATGAGGTTAATGAAACAAAGCTTGCAGGCATCCTCGGGCATCAATTCAGGATTGCGAATCCTGACGAGGCCAAGAATATTACCGGAGCCGATATCGGTTACATCAGCCCTATTAGGTTAGAAAATGTAGAGATCTATGTTGACGTTAATCTAAAAGACTGTAAGGGCATGATTACGGGTGCAAACAAGAATGAATATCACTTTGCTGGTGTTTCTATTGAACGAGACATAAACCCAAAACAGTTTGTTGACATCATTACGGCAAATGAAGGAGATCCATGTCCACAATGCAGTGGAGGTAGCCTGTGCATTAAAAAGGCTATTGAACTTGCCCATTTATTTAAACTTGGAACAAAGTACTCACAATCCATGAAATGTTTCTTTACGGACAGCGATGGAACCGAAAAACCCGTAATCATGGGAAGCTACGGTATCGGAGTAGAAAGAATTATGGCAGCGGTAATAGATAAATATCATGATTCTGCGGGTATTCAGTGGCCCATCAGTATCGCTCCATTCCTTGTCCATCTTATACCACTTGATCTTACCTTTGAAGATGTGAAAAACATCTCAGAAAGGATTTATGAAGAACTGAGCGAAAATGACATAAGTACCCTCATCGATGATAGAGATGAAAGACCAGGATTCAAATTCAAGGATGCTGATTTGATTGGTATCCCGATCCAGATCATCGTTGGGAAACGGTCACTTCAAAACGGATGCTGCGAGATCAAACTTCGAAAGGAGGATAGGAAGCATTCTGTTTCTCCCAACGAGGTAATTTTATTTGTTCGAAATCTCATTGAAGAGGAGCGAAAACAATATGCACGGTAACCCAATCCGTGCGAACATTGTGAATGAGTGAGGAATCAATGTGCGAAAAATTAAAGAAATACCTTGAAAATTCATCATTTATGTGTTACAATAAAAAATTGTGAAAATGAAGAAAGAACTATTAAGAAAAAATCTGATCGCTATTGTTATGGAAACACTCAAGGAACAGTTTGCGAATAAAGCAATACAATTCATTAATCTTGAACTCACAGGAAGTGAGCGTAACCGAATTGTTAGGGTTTTTCTCGATAAGCAGGGCGGTATTACACTCGATGATTGTGCTGTATTCTCAAGAAGTTTATCTGTTGTTTTAGATGTTAGAAATCCCTTTAAGTCACCGTACACACTTGAAGTATCTTCGCCAGGCAACGGAAAAAAGAAAATCCTTTAGGAGGTTGTTTGCCTAATTTAGAAATGTGGAATTTATTTTCTGATATTGCACAAGAACGAGGGCTCGAAAAAGGATATGTTATAGAAACCTTCAAAAACAGTCTTGCATCTGTTGTTAAAAAGAAGTTTGGTAAGACTGCTGAAGTCGATGTTGAGATCTCTGAAACTAACAGTGAAATTAAGCTTTATAGAGTAATGACAGTGGTTACAACAGTTGAAGATCCAATTATTGAAATAGCCAAGAAAGAAGCAAAAAAATACAAAAAAGATGTACGAGTTAAGGACAAGATAAAAATAGAGTACTCGATAGATGAATTCGGCAGAAATGCAATTATTCTGGTAAAACAAGTTCTCTTCCAGGGTATCAGACAGAAGGAAAAAGAAATTAATTATGATAAATTTTTCTCAAAAATAGGAGAGATAATTAATGGAACGGTCACCCAGGTAACATCAAAAGGCGTATATCTCAATCTTGGAAGAGTTGAAGCATTTATCCCAAAGAGCGATATTATTCCGGGAGAAAGGATGTACCAGGGTATCAGCACCCGTGCCATCATAAAAGACGTTGAAAAAACGCCGCGGGGTCCACGTGTTGTTCTCTCAAGAACGCATCCTGACTATCTTAAAAAATTGCTTGAAGCAGAAATACCTGAAGTGTACGAAAAAATCGTTGAAATTATTGCCGTTGCACGTGATCCGGGCAATCGCTCAAAAGTTGCTGTCTATTCCAACGACGACAAAATTGACCCTGTTGGTGCTTGTGTCGGTGTCCGTGGCTCGCGCATACAATCCATCGTGAGAGAACTCAATGGTGAAAATATCGATGTGATCCAATGGAGTGTTGACGAGGCTCTCTTCGTCTCAAGGGCGCTCTCGCCGGCAAAGATATACAAAACAATTATCACTGAGGAGGATAAAAAGATACATGTAATTATTCCAGACGACCAATTATCTCTTGCAATTGGAAAAAACGGTGTCAATACAAGGCTGGCGAACAAACTGACAGGTTGGTCAATTGATATTTCGAGTAAAGAAGAATACAAGAAACAAATCGAAGAAACCAAATTAGCGCAAATCTCAATTGGAGAGAGTAATGCGCTCTCAAAAGGTATTAAGGAAAAACTTGAACGCGCTGGTTACTTTACTTTCCAGAATCTTGAAGATATAGAAGAAAAAGACCTGATGAAGATTCCAGGAATCGGTAAGAGCAGTGCGAAAAAAATACTGAAAATATATGAAAACATCACCAAAAAAATCGAAACCGAAGAAGACGACTCCGCTTAAGCAAGAGAAAACCCGGATGCGGGTATACGAACTTGCCAAGGAGTTAAACCTATCAAGTAATGCACTCGTCGGTATTCTCCGCAAACTCAATTTCACTGTAAAGAATCATATGTCTTCCCTTACCGCGGAAATGGTACGGAGTGTGAAAGAAAGGCTCGAATCCGATAAAAAACAGGTCAAGATCCAGGAAATCGAAAGAAAAAGGAGGATTCAAAAGAAAAAAGATGATAGAACGCTGGATATAAAAGAAGAACTCCTTAAAAAGAAAACAAGGAAACACCAGGAGAAAAAGAAGAAGAAAGAGGAAATCCAGAAAAAAGTGAGAGAAACTGTTACCAGAATGGCAAGCATTGTCAAGCCCAAAAGGGTTAAAAGACGAATCGAAAGACAGGTCCAAACCGAAATTGTTCGTGAGAAGCTTGTCGTTCAAATTAGCGAGTTTGTATCCGTGTCCGAACTTGCAGATATCATCGGTATTGATCCCACAAATATAATCAAGAAATGTCTCGAACTCGGTCTTCTCGTTACCATTAATCAGAGGCTTGATATTGATACCATTACCATGATTGCTGATGAGTACGATGTTGAAGTGGAACTACTTCCGGAATATGGAGCTGAAATTGCGATCGATGATGAGGAAGAGGAGAAGACAAAACAGGAAACAAGACCACCTATCGTAACCATTATGGGACATGTAGATCATGGAAAGACATTGCTTCTCGATAAAATTAGGAATTCAGATATTATTGCTCAGGAAAAAGGAGGAATAACACAGCATATCGGCGCATACTCGGTAACGTACAAGGATAATCCTATAACATTTCTCGACACACCGGGACATAAGGCTTTTACTGCAATGAGAGCTCGTGGTGCCCAGGTCACTGATATTGTGGTCCTGGTAGTTGCAGCCGATGATGGTGTCATGCCTCAAACTATCGAAGCAATAGACCATGCTCATGCAGCAAATATTGCAATAATTGTAGCGATTAACAAAATCGATCTTGAAAATGCAAACCCTGAAGTAGTAAAACAACAATTGAGCAAGAACAAGGTTATGCTTGAAGAATATGGTGGTAGCTCACTCAGTGTGAACGTTTCAGCAAAAACCGGACAGGGTATCAATGAACTCCTTGATGCTATTCTTCTCCAATCAGAAATGCTTGAAATTGAAGCGCGAAAAGAGGGCCCAGGAAAAGGTGTTGTTATTGAAGCACGCATGGATAAAGGAAAAGGACCTGTAGCTACTGTTCTTATTCAGAAAGGAACCGTTCATATCGCTGATGCCTTTATAACCGGTATATACAGCGGAAAAGTTCGAGCATTGTTAGATGAACACAATAATCGGCTCAAAGATGTCACACCTTCAATGCCTGCACAGATTATGGGGCTCAACGGGTTGCCCGAAGTTGGCGATACCTTTGTCGTTGTTGAAAGCGACCAAAGGGCACGCGATATTGCACAGAAACGGCAATTGGCTAAACGAGAGCAGCTGGAACACAGTAGGTTCCGTTACAGTCTCGTTCAATTCCAGGAAGGACTTCGGGAAGGTGAATCAAAAGAACTCAAGGTCGTTATTAAGGGTGATGTAGCAGGATCTGTTGAAGCGCTTGCCGATTCATTGAATGATCTTTCCACTGAAGAAGCAAGAATTGTTATCATCCATAAAGGAGTCGGACCGATAAACGATTCAGACGTGTTGCTTGCAGCAGCCTCAAATGCAATTATTGTGGGATTCCATGTAAATGCTAACATTCAATCGATTGCCATGGCTAAAAGGGAGGGTGTAGAAATAAGATTTTACAACATTATTTTCGAGGCAATCAGTGATATTAAACTTGCCCTTTCCGGACTCCTTGAGCCAGAATTGAAGGAAGAAATCATTGGAATTGCTGAGGTAAAGCAAATTTTCAAGACGCCATCAGCAGGTTTTATTGCAGGTTCGTACATCGTAAGAGGAAAAGTTGTTATACAGGAACATGCCCGCTTAAAAAGGAATGAAATTATTATTTGTGAAGGAACCGTATCCTCACTCAAACGGTTTAAGGAAGATACAAAAGAAGTGGAAATGGGACTTGAATGTGGCATTGGTATAGAAGGTGCAAAGGATATACAGGTTAATGATATCATCGAAATATACAGAATAAAAGAAGTAAAAAGAGAGCTTTAATTACGCTTATTGCCTGTACATTGATGT
Source organism: Candidatus Cloacimonadota bacterium (assembly GCA_004376305.1). Taxonomy (GTDB): domain Bacteria; phylum Hydrothermota; class E44-bin80; order E44-bin80; family E44-bin80; genus SOKD01. Next base: position 7,802 of record SOKD01000352.1, read on the forward strand.
AGTTTTCGAATATCTCCCAATAACCGTTCATGAAAATAGGAAACTGTATCATCGAGATATACATTCCAGATACAACATCACTGAAAGAAAAGCGCAGTGTACTGAAAGGACTCAAAGATCGCATCCGCAAGAAGTTTAATGTTTCCATATCAGAAATCGGACGAAATGACAATCATCGGTTATCCGTCCTTGCAGTTGCCACGGTTGCAAATGATAGACAGTATGTGGACAAATTGCTCTCTTCAGTTATTTCATTTATGGAAAGACAGAAACACTTCGAGATTGTCAACTATCAAACCGAAATTCTATGACATCCTTTCATGTGCAAAGAATTGAAGAAGAAATTAAAAAAGAAGTCTCGAAGATAGTGGCACAGGAACTTGACGACCCCAGAATTGGATTCGTTACAATCTCCAGGGTTTCTCTCAATAGAGACCTCCGTTTGGCACACATCTTCATTACAGTATTCAATCAAACAAATAAGACAACAACGCTCATCATTCTTAATAGGGCAAAAAAGCATGTCAGATGGCTCCTTGCACAGAGAATGAGATTTCGTCGTGTCCCCGACATCAGCTTTCAAATGGAAGATGATGGATCATGATTAAAGAAATAAAAACCTTCTTCAATAAGCATAAACATTTCCTCATTGCAACCCACTTAGAACCTGATGGAGACGCCATTGGTTCGGAACTTGCCATGGCTCTGCAACTCAAGAAACTATCAAAAAGTGTCTCACTGATCAACCCGGAAGCTGTTCCTCAAAAGTATCAATTTCTCCCGGGATGGCAGACAATCAAACTGACAAAACCAACTGAAAGCTGCACCGATGCTGCAATTTTCCTCGATATCGGGAATCCCAAAAGAGCATCATGGATATTTGATTATGTTAAAGAAAATGGATTACCAATACTGAACATAGACCACCACATTAGCAACACCAGGTATGGTGACATTAATTACATCGACTGTGATACATCCTCAACATGTGAGTGTATATTCGATATTTTTGCTTCTCTTGGTTATAAACCCGCTCGAGAAATTTGCGACTGTCTTGCGACAGGTATTATCACCGATACGGGAAGATTCAGTTTTAATAACACTTCTGAGAAAACATTCAGAACATGCGCTGAACTTGCCCATTGTGGTACGGATTTTCACATCCTCACAAATACTATCTACAAAAGAAGAAGCCTGGGATGGCTGAAACTCCTTAACTCTGTCATGTCAACAATCAAAGTGAGAAATGACATTGCTTTTATTCGCCTGACCAAAAAAATGCTTAAGGAAACTCAGACATCGGAAGAAGAGAGCGAAGGTTTCGTGAACTATGCCCTATCACTTGATGGTATCAGAGCAGCAGTATTCTTCAGAGAAAGAATATCAGGGGAAATAAGGGTGAGCCTCAGGGCAAAGGATGACACAACAAATGTTAATGCTGTAGCTGCGCAATTCAAGGGAGGCGGACATAAACAGGCTGCTGGTTTCACCATTTGTGCAACCCCTGAAGAACTTGAAGAGCAGATTATACTCACCTTTCAGGATACATGGAGCAATGAATAAGAAGAGTATACCTTTTTCAGATAGAGAGCACCTTGGCGTTAACGAGATAATCGCATATCTGACAGAAATCGAAAGACTCGTAAAAATGGGGAAAAATACCTTCAGAAAACAGCTTATACGACTTACCAGTTTAGTTGATAAAAAGATCCCATACAGAGACGGACATTCTATACGCGTTGCCAGTATTTCACGAGAAATTGCCTACTACATGAAACTGAGCAAGCAAGAGCAATTTAACATTGAGATTTCAGCATTGCTCCATGACTTCGGAAAAATTGCAATCGAAGAACAGGTGCTCGAGAAAAGCGCGAACCTCTCAGAAGAGGACTGGATAGAAATCAAGATGCACCCGACCAGAGGATATTTCATTGTTCAAGGATTCACTTTCCTTAAAGAAACCCTTCCGGGTATCAGATGGCATCACGAAAGGTATAATGGCAACGGCTATCCAGACGGGCTCAAAAAGAATGAAATTCCCCTTATGGCGCGTATCATCGCAGTTGCCGATGCCTTTGATGCTATGATACAGAAGAGGCCCTACAAGGAAAAAATACTTATCCAACCAGCCAAAAAAATAATCAAGGATAATAGCAACATTCTGTTTGAAAGGAATATTGTAACTGCTTTTTTGAGTATACCATATAAGAAGATTTCCCAAATCTTCAAAGAGGATTTTTAAACTCTCCTCTTTTCCTTTCAGTATGTATCTGTTTCTATCCCCGGGCTTCTTTGCTCGGCTCTTTAGGTTTCATGAGCTATTTTTTAGTTGACAAATCCTTATTAATATTTTATTATGAGACTTGAGAAACTCAATGCTTGCAGCAAAGCACTCAATAGTTTCCATGCCGTTTCAATTCGGAATGGTGCCGGATAACATTCCTTACTGTAAGGACTCTCTATGATTTTCAATGTTGGTGATTCCAAAAAAATCATTGAAAGAGCACAGAAACTCCGTATTGAAGGAAAAATAGACCGCGCAATAAAAACGCTTGAACGTTCCCTCTCCGGCAAGAAGAACGATTTCCCAATTTACCTTGAGCTCGGCAAGTACTTGTTTGAGAACAACAAATTAGTTGAATCGGTATCCAATCTCAAACGGGCATACCACCTGTTACCAGAGCGTTGGGAAGAAATCACGGAAGCAGCCGAATCCTCACACTTTTCAGGCGGGACACCTGTTGAGACCGGCACCCTGCTTATTGAAATGTACACCGAGAAGGGCATGTTTGAAAACACTCGAAAGATCATTGATGCACATTCCAAAGAGCAACTTAAGGAGATTGAATCACGATTCGAAACAATATATGATAATGTCATATCAAAAAAGGCTTCAGATACCTATACAAAGCGTGATATTTCGCACATTTATGTGCTTTCCATGCTCAAGCAAAAATCAAACCTCCAGGATGGTCTGTTATACTACGAGGATATCTTCCGTACATTTCCAAATGAAAGCGAAAAGATACTGAAGGATATCCAATACCTGTGCCGTACCAACTACGGAAATCCCCATCCGATATTCTTTCTTGGCAAACTGCTCTTTTTCAACAAACAATACAATGAAGGAATTAAGTATTTTGAAAAAGTATCGGAACTTGATGCTTCATTCATTAAGAAAACAATAGCAATTGCAGAAACAATTGTGCAGAAAGAGAAAATACCTGTGCTGTATCTCTACCTGGCAAAGTATGAGCTCAAACAGGGAAACACCAAAAATGCACTTTCGTATGCTCATGAAATGGAAAACCTCAAGGACATTCCACACAATGAGATTTCGAAAATCTACAGTGAGATCAAACGAAAGGAAAGCACGAACGTTGATGTCCAGCTCTCTCTCGTTAGATTGTATACAAGAGATGGAAATTATGACTCAGCGCTCAGTGAACTCACCAATATTTTTGAAAGCAATCCTGAAAAATACGATGTGGTAACTCGCATAGCCGAAGAAATAATCGAAAAAGATCCCCTTAATTCCAACCTTCTCTATTTCCTCTCAGACCTCTATATCGAACGGGGAGAAACTGAAAAAGCAATTGTTTCCCTTGAGAAGCTCTTCACTGCAAGCAAGGAATTATCCGGTGAAATTATCGGAAAACTCAATAAGGCTCTTGAGCGTGACCTGGACAACACAAGAGGACTGTACCTTCTTGCGCAGGCATACAGTTACAGGAAACGATTTGACGATGCACTTTTCATTTTCAATCACCTCATGGAAACAGATGAGGGCTTTGAATTGGCAGAAAAGGGAATAAGGAAAATCGTTGAACAAAATCCTGACCTGGTGAAACCAAAAATCTCTCTTGGGCTCATATCCTTCAAGAAAGGAAACCACAAAGAATCACTGGATATCATCAACTCCGTAATCGAAACTGACCCCTCAAAGATTGCTCGACTCATCCCCCAGCTTGATTCTATTGCCCGAAAATCCGAAGATCTTGCCCCTTATGTCCTTAAGGTTTATAACGAAATCCCTGCGGAAGCAATAGACCCGTTTATCCTGCATTTTGCAAAAGCCGAGGTACTTACCCTCTCCGGCGACTACAACACCGCAATGCAGCAGTACAATTCGTGTTATGACATTAATCCTGATTACGTTGATAAAATTATTGAAGGTTTACATCGCATTATTGAACAGAAAGAAGATATCCCTGAAATTCATTTCTCGCTTGGCACAATTTATTTAAAAGCGGATAATGTTACGAAGGGTTTAGAACACATCAGGAGGGCGATTGAGCTCGACTCAAGCCTGTCAGATAAGACCATAAAGATCCTTTACAAACTCTCCAAGAAATTCCCCGATGACCCATCCGTAGAAGTTGAACTACTCAGAGCGCTCATGTACAAAGGAGCTTTCGAACAGGTAATCAAAGAATGTGAGGATGCGGTGGAGAAATATCCAAAAAGCAAGACTGGTCCCATCTACATACTCCATGGGCAGGCAAGTCTGGAGAAGGGCCTTCTCAAACAGGCTTCACTCTCAATTGTTCACGCGCTCGATATTGACGAAACCCTGTCTCATGAGGCACTCAAACTCCTCAAAAAGACTCTTGAAATTGATAAAAAAAATGTGGTCGTAAAGTACGCATTGGCGAAAGCAAGCATAGCAGCAAAGGATTACAGTAATGCAGCCTTTTACTTCTACGATATTACAAAATATGACTCGAAAAAAATCACCAAAGCAATAGAAGAACTAAAGAAAATATCAAAATACGACCCCGTAAATCCTGATATCCACTTCACACTCGGTAGTCTCTATTTAACTGAGAAACGCCTTAAGGATGCAATGGAAGAATTCCGTGCAACCTCAGAGCTCAGTGAAAAATATACGGATAAACTCATCGGTAAACTTCACTATATAGAAAAACATACTCCTGTTCCAGAAGTTCATCTCAACCTTGGGAAATTGTATGCAAAAAAGAAGATGTTCTCAAAAGCTACCCACCACTTTATGAAGGCATACCATAAAGATTCAAATCTTGCTGAACAATCTGTTTCATTCTTGAACAAACTAAAAGAACTGGATCCACGAAATATTTCAATTTTATATGCGCTCGCAGAACTTTCAGAAGAAAATCAAGATATTAAAAATGCAATTGAAATGTATGAGCGAATTATCTCACAGGTTCCGGAAGAGCTTACCAAAGTCAGGAACAAAGCCAAACATCTTGCTGAGCAACACAAAGATAAAGTTGAGCCCCTTCTCTTCTTCGCAAAGATTCTTGCTCTGGAAGGCGAGGCAGCTGAAAGCATCCGAATCCTGAAAGAAATCTCAAATGATTATCCCGATGAAATACCATTTGTTATGGAACGTCTTCAGGAGATGTCTGATCGTGATGAACGGGAAGCAACCTTTGCACTCTTCGAGTACTCCCTTTCTCATAATCAATATGACAATATAACCGCTCTTCTTCAGAAAATTGAATCGGATTTTTCTTACCATAACCGCATGGTCAATCAACTGAAATTGCACATCCTGCAGTATCCTGAACATCCTGAACTTGTTCTTTACTTCTCACATTTTCTCTTCCTGAAGGACGAGTGGCAAACCCTGAAAGAAATAATATCGAGAGGACTTCCCTCTCTTGAAGGTACGTCTGCAACACGACTCCGGCTTTACAAGCACCTTCTCCTCCTCGAGGAGGGAACTGATACATCATCTCTACGGAATGCATTAAAAAAGCAAATGGGGAAAAAGGAATTCTATTCCTCAATCAAGAAACTCCGGAAACAGAAGAAAGCATTTCAGTTACAGCGAGTGCAATTTGCCAGAAAAAAAGCCCCGGATGTACCATCGTTACTTTTTGAAGAAGCTGAACTGCACAATGAGCTTGGCAATCCTGATGAGGCAATCAAGCTCCTCGGAATACGATTCAAGAGCAAAACTGACAGAAATTTTGCGAAAATACTTACTGCAAAATCATTCTTCGAAAAAAACAATCCTGTTCGCAGCATAGAGATTCTTCGCGGCATTTCACTTCCCAGTGATAAAGAGCTCAAAAATAATATGTTGCTTCTTCTTTCATCCTCTTACGAAAAGATCGGTGACTACAAGACTGCTCTCATCGTACTGAAGAATTGCGAACCGGATGCAAACATTGAAAAGAGAATCTCGTACCTTAATGAAATGTCAGTAAATGCTGATATAAAAGGTGGACATCCTATCATTTCCAGATAGGTAGTATGCACCGTTTTGTGCAGTAAAAAAGGAGTGTACAATGGACGAAAATAAAGGAGTCAATGAGGATTTATCGAACATAATCTCCTCATTCGAGAAGAGAACCCAGCAGATCTCAGAAGAACAACGGGAATCCAGGGAACGTTTCGTTGTTGCTCTTTCAGAGTTGAGTAGACAGTATGATCTATTGCGCGAATGGGCTGAGAAAACCAATAAGGAACTAACTACATTTCTCGAGAAACTGCACCCGGCACAGGATAACAAAGCATTGCTGCAATCGGTAACTGATATCGGCAATAAAATCGATAGTGTCAGTCAGCAATCCTCCCATATTGCACAGATCGTTGAGACGGAACTGAAATCGCTTGGTGAGACCTTTGTCACAGGAAAATCCGAGGAAAAACTGCTTCAGCCAATAATGGTCATTGCAGACAGAATAGATCAAATTGTTCAGGAATTAACGCAGTCGCTGCAATCAATTGAAAATGAAATAAAAGATTCGCTGGCAAGGATGGGAGAATCAGAGCAAACCGGAGAGCTGATTCAAATCTCCAGGACAATTGCCGAAACCCTGCAGAGTATTCCCGAGGGGTTCTCCGAAATCAGCAAATTGTGGGAAGTGCTTGAACGAATGTCAAATGACGTATCCACACAATTCAGTGAAATTCGTGTTGTCACGAGCAATATAGAAGAAGCGCTCGGTTCACTTTTTTCGACACTTAAAGAAAGCAATGAAAAGCTTGTCAATGCCACAATCGATAGTAAAGATGTGCTCGACAACTTTTCGTCTGCACTAAAAGAGAACGGTGAATACATGATAGCTCTAGGTGACGATATCAAAAATTCCCTGAATTCTCTTGCAACAACATTCAACGAAAAT
>SOKD01000026.1 GCA_004376305.1 Candidatus Cloacimonadota bacterium
GATGAGAAACAGCAACATGACTTTCATAGTATCTCCTTATCAACAGTGTTCTTTTCTTATACTATCGCAAAATGCACGCTCTGTCAACATATTTGTGAAACACCGGGGTCTATAATAAAAAAATGAGATATATTAGTTACCTTTTTTATGATGAAATGAGGAGGAATATGGCATGGTTGAGTAATTCAGGGAAATTGGACACATTTACCTAAATTTCAGTAGACACATTGAGGGATTATGCTGACCACAGAGAGCTTATATAATTTAGTATCGGAGAGGCTAAAAAAAACGAATATAAAATGCTTCAATTGTCAAATTTAGTGCAACATTATTAGGTAACCAAGACTTTTTCAATACAAGATAACAGATCCTTTAAGATGAATTAGGTATTTCCATTTCTTCTAGTTTATTGGATATCAATGCGACTTCTTCTTTTGAAATAATATTTTGGCTAACGAACTGTGACAATGATGCTGAGAAGCTGACCATTCCTTGTTTTTGGCTCGTTTGCATCACCGATGGAATCTGTGCAGTTTTACCCTGTCTTATAAGATTTCTAATTGCCGGATTTGCTATCATTATTTCCATCACAGGAACTCTCCCTGAGCCATCTTTCTTCTTAACCAACATCTGCGAGATAATTGCTATGAGATTATTCGAAAGGTGGATTCGTGCTTGTTGTTGCTGGCGTTGCGGAAACATTCCAATTATCCTCTCAATAGTCTGTGACGCATCAATGGTATGCATGGTGCTGAGAACGAGATGCCCTGTCTCTGCTGCAGTAAGAGCCTGATGAGTTGTTTCAAAATCATTCATTTCGCCAATGACGATTACATCGGGGTCCTGTCGTAAAACATGTTTTAGCGCACTTGAATAGGATTTCGTATCGCGTAATACTTCTCTTTGATTTATCATTGCCTTTTTATCAGAGAATATGAACTCAGCTGGATCCTCGATACTCATAATGTGGCATTCATGGGTAATGTTTCTCCATTCAATTAAGGATGCCAATGTTGTTGATTTTCCGCATCCCGAGGATCCTGTAATGAGTATTAACCCTCTCGTTCTGGATATTAAAGATGTTGTAATAGGCGGGATACCTATTGCATCTGGGAGAGGTATTTTCAAAGGTATGAATCTAAACACAATGCTGGGCTTTCTTCTCTGCATGAAGCAGCTTACTCGTAATCTGCATAGATCCTTTATGAAAGCAGGGAAATTTATTTCATGTTCTTCGGTAAATCGTTCCATCTGTTCTTTTGACATAATCTGGATAAGAAAACCCATAATGTTCTCTGTTGTAGAATCTGGTAAGTCCGTTTTCCTCAGTTCACCACTAATCCTAACAACTGGTGGGGATCCGATTTTGAGAATGAGATCAGAGGCATTTTGCTCATACGATGACTTTAGCAAATCCATTAATCCCATAAATGATCCTAGGTTAATAACGAATGCTCAAATTCGTCAGGTTTTGAACATTTTGCTAATGCACTTTCGTAACTGATTTTCTCCCCCTTATATAATTCTTTCAATTGGCTATTAAGACTCTGCATTCCATATTTTCCACCTGATTGTATAGCAGAATAGATCTGAGGAGTTTTACCTTCTACAATAAGGCTCTTTACTGCCTGCGTGCATATGAGAATCTCGAAAGCTGCGACAATACTCGATTCATCAACAGAGGGCATTAATGCTTGCGATACTACTGCATTGAGTATATTTGAGAGTTCAAGTCTTGCCCTAGAATGCTCGTCTGGCGGAAATGCGCTGATTATCCTATCAATAGTCTGTGCTGCATCAGCAGTGTGAAGGGTGCCGAGAACAAGGTTTCCCATTTCCGCAGTCTTCATTGCAAGAGAAATCGTTTCATAATCCCTCATCTCTCCTATCATTATGACATCAGGCGACTGCTTCATCGCGTGTTTTAGACTTGAGGAAAATGACTTTGTATCTATCCCGAGCCCTCTCTGTTCTATTGTGCTTAGATTATCGGTAAAAAGAAATTCAATAGGATCTTCTATGGTTATAATATGTGCTGATCTATTCTGGTTAATGTGTTCTATTATTGCAGCAAGGGTTGTCGATTTTCCACTCCCAGTCGGACCGGTTATGACAATAAGACCTTTCTGCAAAAATGACAACTTCTTGAGAATTTGAGGAAGTTCCCACTCGTCAATTGTTTTGATTTTCAAAGGAATGATCCGCATTGCAGCGCCTATGTGTCCCCTCTGTATGAATACATTAACCCGGAATCGCGCAATTCCCGGAATAGTATAAGCGAAGTCCAACTCACGTGACTTTTCAAATCTCTTTCTGTGCTCTTCATCCATTATTTTATGGAGCAGATTCCTTGAATATTCATCAGTTATAGCTGGAAATTCAGACCTTGTGAGTTTGCCAAAAATTCTATAAATCGGAGGCTCTCCAACCTTTATATGGAGATCCGATGCCTCTCTGAGTACAAGTTCTTCGAGGAGAACATCTATTTCAGCTAATCTATTCTCATTTGTATCCATAATTCAATAAGGATTTCCTAATTCAAAACAATTCCTTTATGAGTCACTCAACATATTTTCTCGCCATTCTGATAATAATAATTATTATGCTTGCTGAATTCCAACTTTATGAGACCTAAAGCATGTAGTAATTCAGAGAAATTAGATACATTTGCCATTTTTTTCGCAGACACTTTTCAGGTTGTACCGCTGTGATTCTCTCCCAAATTGTACCGCTTCATCCGCCTAATGTCAACCGTTTTTTCACTTCTGAATCCAATGACCGCAAATGGTAATTTGTGGTCATTAAGGATAATTTGGAGGAGAAACGGGGTCAGGCTGAAAACTGAAATTTAGATTGAAAGAGGTTATGATCAATAGGACTTGGCAAGACTTTTCTAATTAAACCTTCTCTGTTTTTTTCCTACTTCAAAATAAGGCTTTGTGAATAGGGAAGAGCAAGAATTCCTGACATATTCACATAAATATCATATAGTTCATAGACTTGAAAGAAAAATTCGAAATGCTTACAAGAAAACGTAAAGAAGCAGAATTTGAAAATTTCAAAGATAGGACAAGGTCTAAATTTCAGTTTTCAGCCTGACCCCACAGCCTTGTGAGGGCGAGTGTTATTAGAAGGTTCACAGTGTTCCAATGATCAATGAGAGCAGACCAAAAACCATTTCTAATTTCAGAATGTTACTGAGTTTGTGAAGGTTTGCAGTATCAAGTTTTTTTCTGAAGAAGAAAAATGAGATGAGCAGCGGAAGGTTGACCAGCAGCAAAACAAGGGGAAGATAGAATACGTTGTACAGCTTGAAAATAAAGGGAAGTGGGGTAATGATAACGAGGAAAAAAAGTGGTATAAAACCGATGTAATATGACACCTGTGGCGTGAATCGTGTCGGGATCGAGCACGATTTTGCGAGCCTGTCACCGGTAACATCTTCAATATCCTTGATGATTTCCCTGCCAAGATGGAGCAGGAAGGCAAAAACGGTCGGGAAGAGGATGCCATGAATCTTCCCTGTTGCGATTCCCCCGTATGCAATTGGCAATGCTCCGGTCATGCTAATAAGCATGTTGCCAATAATGCCCGTTCTCCTCTTTACATAAGCATTGTATGAAACCAGTAATACAACAGCGATTGCTGCAAGAAGCACTGCTTGAAGGGAAATAAAAAATGCAAGGAGAAAACCACAGGCTAAAAGAGTAACTGAATAAATGAGTGCATTATTTTTCTGGATTTTTCCGCTCGGAATGGGTCGACGGGGCTTATTGATTTTATCAATATCCACATCGAAATAATCATTCAGTACATTTCCCCCTGCGCAGATAAAAGCTGCGGAGCACAGAGCGAGAATAATTTTTGAAAGAGGTGAGAGCGTTCCTGTTAACAATGCACCGATAAATACCGCGCAAGCGGTAATAAGGATATTCAGAGGTCTTGTAATCGAAACCCAGACCTTTATCATTTTCTTTTCTTGAGTTCGAAGACGTTTCTAATCTTCTTCAGAATCGACCTTGCTTCCGTTTTTTTCTTTGCATCCTTCTGTGATTTGATAATTTTTGTTTTTTCGCCGAGTTCGGCTTTTCTTAAAGCAAGGATCTTGCTAATACCATCGGCTATGGCGGGTTTCTTTTTGAGAATAAGAGCAAAGTCCTCTCTATCGAGAATAAGTACCTCTGTTTCCTCCTCCGCAATAATGGTTGCAGACCGCTTTTCTCCTGTCAGGAGCGACATCTCTCCAAAGAAATCACTCGCACCGAGGAATTTTACTTTCTTTACTCTATCACCGATAGTTACGTTGACCGATACTTTTCCTTCCTTGATAATAAAGAATGTGCTCCCTTCTTCGCCTTCGTGTATCAGTTTCTCTCCCCGAGCGAAATAACCGAGAATGAATTGCCGGGCGAGTTTGGCAATTTCTTGCTTGGTGAGGGGAGCGAATATTTGAACCTGCTCGAGGAGTGAGACAATAGCACCTATCTCCTTTTTTCCGGTTTTAACACCCTTATGGGTATAAATTGTTCTGATAGGAAAGGGTATCTCAATTTCGTTTTCCTTAAAGAAGTACCATATCTTTGATTTTACCGCATCTTCAATATTATAAAGGTTGGGATAATCACGTATCCAGAATTTGCATTGATATTCCACTGAAAAATCCTTAAACGTGATTAATCTGGTCACCGGTTCCGGTTTTTTGAGTACGCCCTCTGTTGAGAGAACGGCTTCTTTGATAATGTCTTTTACCAATTTTGGCGGAAAGCGGTAGTGAACACCTACATTAACGTATCGCGCCAATGTTTTCTGATGCGCTGAGTAGTTAACAATGTTTTCCTGAGCAATATTTGCATTGGGAACAATTACGAAGTTACCTTCGATGGTTTTTATTTTTGTTGCTCTCCAGGACATACCCACTACTTCTCCTATGCTGCCACCTATTTCTATCCAGTCTCCTCTCTTAAAGGGGATTTCCATGTTGAGTGTGATTCCTGCGAAGAAGTTCTTTAGAATATCCTGCAATGCAAAACCGATAACAGCAGTTGCAACTGCAGAAGTTGCAAAAATTCCGGTAAGACTTATGTTAAAAAAAGCACGCAAAATAATAAAGAGAACAGCGAGGAGAATAAGCCAACGTATAATATCAATGAGAAGAAAGGGGATTTGAATCTCCTGATGAGCCGGAATGTAGGATTCTTTGTACCAGATAATAAGGCACCTGGTGATAAGCGCAATAAGAAGGAAGGAAAAGATTGCATAACCTGTTTGTTTGATGTAGGGATGGACCCTTAGCCTTCTTAATAAGAGAAAGGAGAAGAAACCGGCTGAAAGTGAAAAGATGTGGTACAGTAACCGTGTTCGCGCAAAGGGAATGAAACGGTTCAGCAGTTTCTTTGTGAAGAGAAGGAGGAAAATGAGCAGGAGAGGAAATGCAACGCTCAGGATGATGTTTTCAATGAAAGGGTTCATATGAATCAGCAAACTATTCTACAGCTTTCCTTTTTCTCTCAAGACCGCATGGGCAGCAGCCAGTCGTGCGATGGGAATCCTGTACGGAGAGCAGCTAACGTAGTCGAGTCCAATTCTGTGACAGAATTCAACTGAAGACGGTTCACCGCCATGTTCACCGCATATTCCGACTTCAAGTTCAGGTTTAGCCCGTTTCCCCTTATCAAGTCCCATTTTTACCAATGCGCCAACACCTGACTGGTCCATAACCTGAAATGGATCAGTGGGCAAGATGTTTTTATCAATGTAGATATTAATAAATTTTGCCACATCATCACGGGAGAAGCCAAACGTGGTCTGGGTCAGATCGTTGGTGCCGTATGAGAAGAAATCAGCGTATTCTGCTATTTCATCCGCTGTAATGGCTGCGCGAGGGAGCTCTATCATGGTACCAACCATGTATGAGATTTTGATACCTTGTTCCTTCATCACCTCGTCAGCAATCCTTTCAACGACTTCCCTCTGTAATTTTAATTCATCCTTTATCGCAACCAGCGGTATCATTACTTCAGGGATAACTTTGATGCCTTCCTTTGCTACTTTGCAAGCAGCGCCGAAGATTGCCCGTGCCTGCATTTCGGTGATTTCAGGATACGAAAGACCAAGGCGGCATCCCCGGTAACCAAGCATGGGGTTCACCTCTGACATCTCTTCTACCCTTCGTGCAATAACCTCTGGCTTTACCCCGAGTTTCTTGGCAAGCTCTTCCTGACCTTTCTTTTCTTTGGGCAGAAATTCATGAAGCGGTGGGTCCAGTGTTCTGATAATTACAGGATAACCATCCATAACCCTGAAGATTCCAATGAAATCCTCTTCTTGCATGGGTTGCAATTTTTCGAGCGCTTTTACTCTGTCTTCTAATGTTTCCGCAAGTATCATTTCTCTCATTGCCTCAATCCTGTCCGGAGAGAAAAACATATGCTCTGTTCTGCAAAGCCCGATCCCTTCGGCACCGAAATCTCTGGCAACCTGTGCATCTTTTGGATTATCCGCGTTTGCTCGTACACCGAGACGTCTGATTTCATCAGCCCATTTCATTACTTCTCCAAAGTCACCCGTTAGTTCCGGCTTGATTTTGGGAACATCGCTGAGGATGAGGGAAGCAGACGTACCATCTATGGTTATGAAATCACCCTTTTTTATCACTTTTCCGCCAACAGTAAACTGTTCCCTGTCATAATCCACATTGATCGCTTCACAACCGACAATGCAGGGTTTACCCATACCTCGTGCAACTACTGCTGCATGTGAGGTCATTCCACCGCGTGCTGTAAGAATACCCTGAGCTGCTTTCATTCCACCAACGTCTTCCGGGGATGTTTCCAATCGTACAAGAATTACCTGTTCTTTCTTGTCTTTGACCCATGTCTTGGCTTCTTCTGAAGAGAAGACAACCTTTCCCGATGCAGCTCCCGGTGAAGCAGGAAGTCCTTTTGCTGCAACAGTGTATTGTGCCCGGGGATCAAGCATGGGATGCAGCAACTGGTCGAGTTGTTCGGGTGAGACCCGTCCAACTGCTTCCTCTTTTGTTATCAAGCCTTCTTTCACCATATCAACAGCGACTTTAACGGCAGAAATGGCTGTTCTCTTTCCTGTTCTTGTTTGAAGAAGGAATAGCTTACCACTTTCGACGGTGAATTCAAGGTCCTGAATATCTTTGAAGTGTTTTTCGAGCTTCATTCTGATGTCCTCAAGCTGTTTGTAGATTTCAGGCATCTCTTCTTCCAGAGAGGTAAGGTCAGAATCACCTTTTTGAGCTTTATTGATGGGATGTGGTGTTCTAATTCCTGCAACAACATCTTCTCCCTGTGCATTCACAAGGTATTCACCAAAAAACAGGTTTTCGCCTGTTGCAGGATTTCTGGTGAATGCCACACCCGTTGAACTGTCACTTCCCCTATTACCGTAAACCATTGTCTGGACATTGACCGCGGTGCCCCAGTTCTCAGGGATACTGTTTATATGTCTGTATTCTTGTGCCCGATTCGTATTCCATGATTTGAAAACAGCCTCAATGCCCCCCCACAATTGGCTTAATGGATCTTCAGGAAAATCCTTTCCTGTTTTATCTTTAATAAGTTTCTTGTACCGGGTAACAAGTTCTGTGAGTGCCTCTGCATCAAGATCAACATCTTGCTGTGCATTCTTTTCCTTCTTAATTGTGGTAAGAAGGGATTCAAATTCACTGTGAGGAACACCCATGACAACGTCACCATACATCTGTACGAGTCGTCTGTATGAATCCCATCCGAGTCGTGGATTATTCGATCTCTCTATGAGTCCCTGGACAGTAGCATCGTTCAAACCAAGATTTAAAACAGTATCCATCATTCCCGGCATTGAAACACGTGCGCCCGACCTCACGGAAAGGAGAAGAGGATTTTCCTTATCACCAAACTTTTTCCCTGTTATTTTCTCTATGTTTGCAAGTTGCCTCCGGACCTCATCCTCTAACCCCTCCGGATATTTGCCTTCCTTGCGGTAATAGATGCATACTTCAGTCGAGATGGTGAAACCCGATGGAACGGAAATACCGATATTTGTCATTTCAGCCAGTCCGGCACCTTTTCCTCCAAGGATATCTTTCATACTGTTATTTCCGTCTGCTTTTTTGCCCCCAAATATGTAAGTGTATTTGCCAGACATAAATCCTCCTTATACTTTAAAAATAGCTGCGTATAAATTTCACAGAGAAGATTATTACGCACAATCGTGAGAAAAGTCAAGTTTTTTATTTGACAAATTCTGGAAAAGGATATAGTATTTATTTTGTTGAATTGAAACGTGAATCTATCCTGAGAGGATGAAAAAAAAGTATATGAAAAGATGCAATAAAAAGGGAATTATGGAAATTGAAACCTCTGCTTATACATACACAATTAATTCAAATCTCTGCATTTTTAGACGGCTCATTTTCCGTCGCATTATTTTTTCTCTCCTCCTTCTTTTTTCTTTCTTTCCCATTGGATGCCGACTCTTTTCGCCATCCGGTTCAAGTGCCCTTCCTCAAGTTAAAATCGTGAATCCCCTCTCCGGTGATACAGTGGGAACAGCACAGGTTACCATTTGTGTTGAAGTTACCAGTAGAGAGGATATTCTTAAAGTACGTTTTTTTGATAATAACCTTTTTCTCGGGGAGGTGTATGAATCTCCCTATGAGCATATGTGGGAAACAGCTTTTGTGAGCAATGGACGACATGAACTCAGTGCTGAAGCAATCGATGTTTCCGGAAATAGCGGAAATTCACCAAACGTTTCTGTTTATGTATCAAAAGAAGATATGTTTGATTGGATGCTTATCGACTCCCCAACAGCGCAGGATTTACATGCCCTTTTTGCAGTTGATAGCAATACCATATGGGCATGTGGAAACAATGGAACAATACTTGTCTATGATGGTTTGGCCTGGAACACGGTAAGTATTTCCCTGAATGTTGATCTTCTTGATTTGTTTTTCATCAGCCCCGAGAAGGGATGGTGCATCGGAGAAAATACCATACTTGTATTTGAGCAGGATGCTTGGTCAACACTGCTTTCTTTTTCAAAGAAGAAATTGTGCTCACTTTTTCTCTTCAGTGATTCAGTTGGATGGATGGGAGATTCGGATGGAAGGATATATTATTTTGATGGGGACACTATAACTGAATATAGCGTACTGGATACCGTAGCTGTTACGGACATTGTTGGGTTTTCTCCGTCTGATATGTGGGCATCCTGCGGTAGTTCGCTCTTCCACTTTGATGGAGCAAACTGGGAGCATGATACAACTTTTACCGGTGAGCAGGTCAATGCTCTCTCCTCTCCTGATGCATTCAGAATTTGGGGTGCCGGATCGAAACTTTTCTATTACAATGGCAATTTCTGGAATTTAGAGGACTTGCCGAAACAAAATGGGAATGCCATGGATGTGTTCTTTTTAAACTCCAACAATGGCATTATTTGTGGAGTGTATGAGGGAAAAGGTTTTATTGTGTGTTATGATGGAATTACATGGGTTGAAGAATCCATCCAGAGAAATGTTGTTCTCAATAGCATTACAGGATTCACCAATGGTACCGCATGGGCAGTTGGAAATCAAGGCACCATTCTTTGCAGTGAATATGAAAGAGGGAGGAAATAAACCTTGTTTCATAAGTTGTTTAATCAAAAACAGAATAGTTGTGACCCAGCAGGGAAAAATTATTCCGAGAAAAAAGGGAAGGAGTATGTATGACTATCAATCCAGAAAATGTTCATTCGGTTATTGGAAAATACATGCTTGCTGATGGATTTGGTGTGGTGATGGACCTGGAGAAATGTCATGGAAGTTATTTTTTCGACAGCAAGAAGAGCAGGGAAATGCTTGATTTTTTCACCTGCTTTGCTTCATCACCAATTGGATACAATCATCCAAAGCTCAAAGAGGAACAATTCCTTAATAAAATGAAGAATCTGTGCATAAATAAGCCATCTAATTCTGATGTATACACCACCGAATTTGCTGAATTTGTTGATACCTTTGCGAGGCTTGCAAAACCACCAATTTTTAAACATCTCTTCTTCATAAGCGGCGGTGCCCTTGCAGTAGAGAATGGACTGAAGACTGCCTTTGACTGGAAAGTAAGGAAGAACAGGATGAAAGGCATAACCGGAGAGTCAGGGGGAAAAGTAATTCATTTTGAACGGGCTTTTCACGGGAGAACGGGATATACGCTCTCGCTGACGAATACATTTGATAAGAGAAAAACAATGTATTTTGCCAGATTTAACTGGCCGCGATTTAAGAATCCAAAACTGAACTTCCCCGTTACAGACGATGAAATTGTAAGGGTGCAAAAGGTGGAGCAAGAGGTTCTTACCGCAATTAAGGATACGATACAGGAAGTCGGTAATGATATAGCAGCAATAATTATAGAGCCAATTCAGGGAGAGGGAGGAGATAACCATTTCCGAGGGGAATTTCTCACCTCCCTTGCTGATATTGCCCGGGAGAATGATATACTCTATATTCTTGATGAGATTCAGACGGGTGTTGGTTTAACCGGCATGATGTGGTGCTATGAGCATTTTGGATTTGAACCGGATATTGTTGCTTTTGGCAAGAAGACCCAGGTATGCGGTATAATGGTGGGTGCAAGGGTTGATGAGGTTGAAAATAATGTTTTTGTTGAATCAAGCCGGATAAATTCAACGTGGGGCGGCAACCTTATTGATATGATGCGGTGCAAACGATATCTGGAGATAATCGAAGAAGAGGGGCTTGTGGACAATGCCACCACTGTTGGTGAACATCTGCTGAAAAATCTCAAGGAACTCGCCGGGGAGTTTGACAACCTTGTTTCTAATGTACGGGGGAGAGGACTTATGATCGCCTTCTGTCTCCCGGATTCTGAAATAAGGGATAAGGTGTTTGCGAAGTGTTTTGATGAAAATCTGCTTGTTCTGAAAAGTGGAGAGAAAACTATTCGATTCAGACCACCATTAAATCTTTCAAAGGAAGAAGCGGATGCTGGGATTGCAATAATTAAGAAGATCCTCAAGACTCTTTCCTAAAAATCCGTTGTCTGTCTCTGGAACATTTTTTGCAATATTGCGTTTAATCATTGATTCAAAATACTGTTGACAAACAGATATTTCTTTTGTATTATTTGCGTTAAGATATGGAAAAGATGCGAATTGTTTTAACAGGGGGGGCGGGATTCATTGGCTCTCATCTCACTGCTTTCCTGCTCGATAGGGGTCATGCTGTTGTCGTAATCGACAATTTTATTACGGGAAGGCGTAAAAATCTTCAGCAGTTCATTGAAACACCAGAGTTTGAACTTATAGAGCATGATGTTTCAAATTATATTGATGTGAGCGGGAGTGTTGACTTTGTATTGCACTTTGCTTCACCAGCAAGCCCAATAGATTACCTGCGCTACCCCATTCAAACAATGAAGGCCGGGGCACTGGGAACATTGAATAGCCTTGGTTTATCGAAGAAAAAGAAAGCAAAGTTCTTTCTTGCTTCTACATCTGAAGTTTACGGGGATCCTCAGGTTCATCCACAGAAGGAGGATTACTGGGGTTATGTGAATCCAATTGGTCCGAGATCAGTTTATGATGAATCAAAGAGATTTGCGGAAGCAATGACTATGGCATACCATACGCACCACGCCATCGATACGAGAATCGTAAGAATTTTCAATACATTTGGACCTCATATGAGACCGGATGACGGAAGAGTTATTCCAACCTTTATTCTTCAATGTCTGAAAGGAAAACCGGTAACCATTTTTGGAACCGGAGAACAAACAAGAAGTTTTTGCTATATAACAGATCTTGTTGAAGGTATTTATAAACTGATGAATACAGACTACCATTATCCTGTTAATATTGGCAACCCTCTTGAAATTGGCATTAATGAGCTTGCAAGCATCATCGGAAATATTATTGGCAGTGAAATACAGATTGAATATAAAGAGCTTCCACGGGATGATCCACAATGCAGAAAGCCGGATATTTCAAAGGCAAAAGAATTGCTGTCATGGCAGCCAAAGGTTGATCTGAAAACAGGGTTGAGTAAAACGATTGCATGGTTTAGAAAAAATGCAGGGAAGTAATAGATGGATAAACGAATACTTATTATAATTCCGACATACAATGAAAAAGAAAATATTGAAAAAATAATCACTGCTATTCTGAATATATGTCCATCATCTCACGTTCTCGTAGTTGATGATAACTCGCCTGATGGAACAGCGGGTATTTTAAAGTCAATTCAGAAGAAGACAGAAAGGGTTCATCTTATTGAGAGAAAAGGTAAACTCGGGCTGGGGACTGCTTACGTGAGAGGATTTAAATTCGCTCTTCAAAATGGTTATAATCTGATCTTTGAGATGGATGCAGACTTCTCCCATGATCCCTCGGATGTCCCCAGATTGCTGAAAGCGATAGAGGATGCCGATCTGGTCATTGGGTCGCGATACAAAAATGGAATCAGTGTTGTCAACTGGCCTATATCACGGCTTTTTTTAAGTTATTTCGCCAATGTTTTTGCGAGGATTGTAACAGGAGTGCCTGTTATGGATCTTACCGCTGGTTTCAAATGTTTCAGGAATGAAGTAATCAGTTCACTTGACCTTGATAACATACGGTCCGATGGTTATGGTTTCCAGATAGAGGTGAACTACTGGGTTCATAGGAAGGGCTATAGGATAAAAGAAATCCCTGTAATATTTGTCGATAGAAGATCCGGTGAGTCCAAAATGTCCAAGCGAATCATCTGGGAGGCATTCTGGCTTGTTCTGCGATTACGCCTGTTCATAATATTTGGGATAAGGAAAAAATGATAGTGCGCAGACTCATAAAACCAAGAAGCATTATCGATCTCTCGATTGTAATTGTAAATTTTAATACCGTACAATTTGTAGCACGATGCCTTGATTTCATTCGAAAAAATCCCCCTGAAAAGAAATACGAAATTTTCATTGTTGACAATAACTCGAAAGACGGTTCAGTAGCATTTATAGCAAAACATTACCCTGAAGTTACACTCATTAAGAACCGCACAAATTTTGGATATTCATATGCAAACAACCAGGCAATTGTTCGGTCGCGGGGAAAGTACATACTTGTGTTGAATCCTGACACTATAGTAACACAGGGAGCTCTTAATGAGATGATTAATTTCATGGATACACATCCTGATGCGGGTGTCGGGGGAGCGAAAATGCTTAACCTCAATGGAAGTATCCAGTATTCGTGCAGGAGATTTCCGACGGTCTTTTTTGTTTTTTTCGGCAGACAGTCGGTAATTCTGAAGTTTCTTCCTCAGAATAAGATTTCTGAGAGATACCTGATGATGGAGGAGAATTACACGAAAAATCTTGAAGTTGATTGGGTTTTTGGTGCTTCAATGATACTCCGCAGAAAAGCCCTTGAGGAGGTTGGCATCTTTGATGAGGATTATTTCATCTTTGTTGAGGATACTGATCTGTGCTACCGGATGAAGAAGAAGGGATGGAAGGTTTACTTTATTGCTGATGCTGTAATATTCCACCATCTGGGGGTGACGAGAGCTCGTTACTGGAAAACGACACTGCTCAACCACAATCTTGGCATGTTTAAATTTTTCAGAAAGCATTACAACCCGGGTTTTCTGACAGTCATGCTCTTATCAGCGGGCTTGTCCCTCAGGTTATTGCTTCTTGGAATGCTCAAGACGGCACAAGATTTTTTACGTTCCTGATTATGCTAAAAGAAAAAGTTGAAGTTTCTCTTTTCTTCTATGTTGTTATTGATATTCTTACCATTGTTGCATCTTTTTTTGTCGCATTCTATGTGCGGGATCTGTTTTTTAGCGAAGAAGCATTGCGACAGACATGGCAATTGAGAGGTTACCTCTGGTTTCTATGGACGGTTATTCCCCTCTGGATTTTGCTACTTCTCTATGAGAAAGCTTATTTCTCTCTGGAACGAAAGACTGTTTTACATATTGTAATTCCCACGATGAAGGCTGTTATTGAAGGTCTGTTAGTTATCCTTGCAGTTTTGTTTTTCGCCAAGATGTTTGCCAAGAGCAGGCTTTTCTTCATAATATTCGGATGTGTTAACGCGGGGTTCTTACTTTTGATACGCTGGATTACTTCTCTGGTGCAGAAAAGGATATTCAGGAATCCGCCATTCTTCCACAATCTTCTTGTTGTGGGAACGGGGGAAAACGCTCAAAAAATTGGCGACTTCTTCAAGGAACATTCGCATTGGGGAGTTAAGATTGAGGGGTTCTTACGAGCGCTTGATGATGGCAACGTGATCAATAAAGAGAACATAATAGGGTCTTTTGAAGATCTTTCAAAGCTGCTGCGGTCATCACCTATTGATTGGGTGATTTTCGCGCTTCCCTCCGAGAACAATCAACTAACTGCGGATGGGATTAAGACCTGTAAGGAATTGGGGGTCCTGGCGTCATGCCCTGTTTCAGTTTACTTTCCTTCGAAGAATACCAATATTAGTCTTGATGTATATGGTGATATACCGCTCATTAATTTCAGGACCACAACGGTAAAGAAATGGGAATTGTTGCTTAAGGGTATTTTTGATCGGTTTTTTGCTTTCACTCTGCTGGTTGCTTCAGCACCTCTTTTTATGTTGGTTGCACTACTCATTAAGATGACATCAAAAGGTCCTGTTTTCTTCAAACAGGTTCGTTCCGGAATTAATGGACGGAAGTTTTTATTTTTTAAATTCAGGACAATGGTAATAGATGCTGAAGACAGGAAGAGAGAACTCGAACACCTTAATGTCAAAAAGATTGTTTTCAAGATTTCGGACGATCCAAGAATTACCAGAATTGGTAGATTCTTGCGTAAAACAAGTATTGATGAGCTTCCTCAACTGGTTAAT
>SOKD01000229.1 GCA_004376305.1 Candidatus Cloacimonadota bacterium
GTTCAGTATTCCGATCTTTGCTATGATGATGGTGGAATGGTAGATGATCTTCTCGTATACAGATTCCCTGATAGATATTTGTTGGTGGTTAACGCTGCAAACACCGATAAGGATTTTGAGTGGATTATGCAGCATAAGAGGGGAGAGGTTGCACTCTCGAACATAAGCGATAGCATTACGCAGATTGCTGTTCAAGGACCCGTTGCGGAAAAGGTGCTTCAGAAACTCACCAATTGCGATTTGCATTCAATGGAATTCTACTGGAGCACAGAGACAAAGGTTGCAGGAAAAGAATGCATGCTCTCACGAACCGGATACACAGGTGAGGATGGATTTGAAATATATTGCAGTAATAAAGACGGGGTGGATTTCTGGGGTGATGTTCTCCAGGCTGGAGAGGAATTTGATATTGAACCCGTTGGACTTGGTGCGCGTGATCTTCTCAGGCTTGAGATGAAATACTGTCTCTATGGCAACGATATCGATGAAACAACAACACCGCTTGAAGCAGGGCTTTCCTGGATTACGAAATTGGACAAAGAGGATTTCATGGGAAAGCAAGCTCTCGTGAAACAGAAGGAGGCGGGGATAAAAAGGCGACTTATCTGCTTTAAAATGAATGAAAAGGCTATGCCAAGGCAACACTATGAAATTTACAAGGATGATAAGAAAATTGGATATGTTACAAGCGGTAATTTCTCTCCATCAGTCAATTCGTTCATCGGATTGGGATACGTAAACGTTCCCTTTCACAAAAGTGGAACAGATATATCCATTGATATACGAGGGAGTAGAAAGACTGCAATTGTTGTGAAACCACCTTTTTATAAGGATGCAAGTCATAAGTAGTAGATTTAAGAGTAGAAATGAATGTAGAAATGATTGATAATCTTCGTTTTGAGCGTTTTGTTCGTTTAATTCGTTGATATCGTATAGAACTCAAATAACGTTCGAAACGAAAATAACGATACTAACGAACATAAAGTAATCTTAACGTAGGAAGGAGTTGTTGATGAATATACCGGATAATTTGAAGTACACAAAAGACCATGAGTGGATTCGCGTTGAAGGCGAATTTGCTTTTGAGGGTCTTACAGATTTTGCTCAATCACAACTTGCTGATATGGTAACATTTGATCTGAAAGCGGTCGGTTCAAAATTCAAGAAAAATGACATTTTTGGTTCTGTTGAAGCCGTCAAAGCAGTCGCGGACCTCTACATGGCGGTGAGCGGTGAGATTGTTGAGATAAATAAAAAACTGATCGACACACCGGAGATCGTTAATCAAGACCCGTATGGAGATGGATGGATTGCGAAAGTTAAAATGGATAACGTTGATGAAGTTAAGGAATTGCTTTCACCAGATGACTACAGGAAACTCGTAGAAGAGCAATCATAGGAGTTATAATGCCCTATATTCCGAATACAGATGAAGACCGCAAGGAGATGCTGAAAAGGATCGGTGTCGACTCATTTGAAGAACTGCTCAGTGAGATCCCCAAAGAATTGAGGATGAATGGTGAATATAATCTTAAGAAAGCACTTTCCGAGTATGAGACCGGAAAGGAGCTTGAAGCTATTGCAAGTAAAAATAAAACAACAAATGAATATACATCATTTCTGGGGGCAGGAGTGTACGACCACTTTATCCCGAGTGTTGTAAATGCCATTGCAGGCAGGTCAGAGTTTTACACTGCATATACGCCATATCAGGCAGAAGTAAGCCAGGGAACGCTTCAAGCGATTTTTGAATTTCAGAGCATGATTTGTGAACTCTTTGAAATGGATGTTTCAAATGCAAGTATGTACGATGCTGCAACGGCGCTTGCAGAAGCAGCCCATATGGCTGCGAGTATCAATGGGCGAAATGAAATTGTGCTTTTTGATACAATACACCCGCATTATCAAAAGACAGTTAATACCTATACACAGGGAATCGCTCTTAACATACGCAAGCTCGTGTCTTCTCAAAAGGGCATTGTGGATCCTTCCGAACTTGAGAGAGTAATCAGTGATACTACATCTTGTGTACTGGTTCAATCTCCGAATTATTTTGGCAACCTGGAAGAATTGGGTGAAATTGAAAAGATAGTCCATGAAAGAGATTGTCTTTTAATACTATGTGTGCATCCTCTTTCACTGGGAATCATGAAGCCGCCGGGAGAATACAATGCAGATATTGCTGTTGCAGAAGGTCAGTCTCTTGGCATTCCTCAGTGTTATGGAGGACCGATGCTGGGATTATTTACTGCAAAGAAGGAATACATTCGGAGGATGCCCGGTAGAATTATTGCAGAGACAGAAGATATAGACGGAAAACGAGGGTTCGTGATGACGTTACAGACAAGGGAGCAACATATTCGTAGAGACAAAGCAACCTCAAATATTTGTACCAATGAAGGTCTCTGTGCACTACGAGCTGCCGTATATCTCTCCTTGTTGGGAAAGGCTGGGATCCAGGAGGTATCGGGACTTATGTACAACAAGGGTCACTATCTTGCGCAGGAGATAAATAAACTCAATGGCTATTCATTGGCATTTCCAGAAACGCAATTTTTTAATGAATTTGTCATCAAGACTGAACATCCCGTTCGGAATGTACTGAGCAAAGCTGAGGAAGAGGGGATGTTTGGCGGATTCAATCTGGAAGAAATGAGGGATGATTGGAAGGGTTACATCCTCATTGCGGTAACTGAAAAAAGAACAAAGAAAGAGATGGACAGGTTTATTTCTGTTCTGAAAGCACTTTAGCAAAGCTATTTATGTTGAATGAACTTCCCCGACTTCACACAGGACTGATTCTAACTGTTCCCTGAGGGAATGATCCAACGAACATATAAATGAGTTTGAGATACTTCCTTTTATTATTCCTTTATGAGGAGGACATTCACAGCCTTCACAAGAACCTTAATCTTGTCACCCTCCTTTATACCAAGTTCTTCCAAAGATTCCTTGGTCATCACCGAGCACATAATTGAATCGGCTGGGATTCTGATCTTTGTTTTAGCCATGATACCGTCAATTTCGATGCTGTCGACGGTCCCTTCAAAACTATTTCTTGCTCCGTATTTCATGGAATTCTCCTTTCGTACAAATTTTCTATAATTTAGAGGGAAGCCACTGAGAAGTCAAGTAAAATAAATTATTCATTTACCTCCTATTAGATAAAAATAACAAATGGGAAAGTAGGAGAGAAATAGTATTAATTGTGTGTTTTTTGTCCAATTAATAAGAAACAATTCAAATTATTTCGTGTATGTTCATGGCTAAAAAGGTGTGAGTGATTATCTATCTTTTGCTTGTTGCCAGAGTTGTTCCATCTCATCAAGGTTGCTTTCCTCGAATGTCTTTCCCCTTTTTTTCAATCCTTCCTCGATAGCCTTGAATCTTTTCTTGAATTTCTTGCAGGTCTTCCTGAGTGCAAGTTCTGTGTCAATTTTGAGGAAGTTCCCAAGGTGCGAAAGCACAAAAAGCATGTCACCCAGTTCTTCTTCCCGCGTTTCTAAAGAAGACGCTTGCTGCAATTCTTTGATCTCCTCTGTTAATTTACCAATAACGCCTTGAACATCCTCCCAATCGAAGCCAACATTTGATGCTATTTTTTGTAATCTTTGTGCAAGAAGGAGAGCGGGTAATGTCATGGGAACTTCAGAAAGGATCGATAGAGGACGTTCCTCCTTCTTTATCTTTTGCCAGTTTTTCAACACTTCATCTTTGTCCTTGACTTTTATATCTTTGAAGACATGGGGATGTCTTTGGATAATCTTATTACGTATTCTATTAATTATCTCCTCTTTAGTATTTCCTTTTTCTTCTAAGATTACCATCTGCATAAAGATGTTCAAGAGGAGGTCTCCTAATTCCTCGATTATTTTTTCTCTGTCATCCTTCTCAATTGTATCTATGAGTTCGTAAGTTTCTTCGAGAAGAAAAGGAATCAGGCTCTTCTGGGTCTGCTCGGCATCCCAGGGACATTCTTTTCGAAGGCGCTTGACAAGTTCGTAGAAATCTTTCATAATAAATTAATACAACTTAAGAATTATAATATATTTGTAGAGTAGCAGAGCTTGCCCCGTGTAATAGAGACCTTTGGAGTAAATATGTTATTGC
>SOKD01000111.1 GCA_004376305.1 Candidatus Cloacimonadota bacterium
ACCAGTGGAATTACGGAAACTTCTCAAGGTACTAATACGAATATTCTGAGATACATCAATGACAACGAAAGAAGGGAAACAACAGAGTATTTCACCGATGAAATCCCATACAACAAAATAAAGAGCTTCCTTTCTTGCGATATACTTCTCTTCAATTTCATAGCCGGATATGATGTCTCAATCAAAACCCTCAAAAAAATACGTTCCCATACACAGGCTACGATATTCCTTGATGTACACAGCATGGTTCTAAAAAAGAAAAATGCGGAAAGGGCTTATTCGACAGTAAACGATTGGGAAGCATGGATTCAATTCGTGGATATTATCCAGATGAATATACAGGAATTATACTACTTCACCGGTAGAATGTTTTCGAAGGAAAAACCTGACGAGGCAATACTATTTCTTTTGCAAAAGGGCTTGAAAATGGTGCTTATTACATCAGGAGGATCAGGCGTTTATCTTGGATACAAGGGAGTCGTTTTTTTCTTCAATCAGAAGTATTCGTCGGTCGTGAAAGATACAACAGGTTGCGGTGATATCTTCTCTTCATCTTTTCTTATCCGGTACCTGTACACAAAGGATCCTTTTATTTCCTGCGATTATGCAAATTGTGTTTCCGGAATGGCAACAGTGGAAACAGGTATTGAGAAATGCTTCCTGTCAAATAAAGCATTTCCCGCGCTTCCAAAATTCTATTCGAGATCAGGTAATTGGGGTTCGCCGTAGATTGATTCTATCTTCACAACAATAATTCTTCCCATCCCTACATTAAAGTCGATCCCTGAATCTTTCAATAAGTAGATTATCTTCTCGCCAATTTTTTTGTCATCAGAAATAGTAAACAGGGTTCTTGAATAAATATTTTTCCCACCAAGTTGCAGCCGCAAACCAGCAAAGATTGGGATATGGTGTGCCAGAAAGCCTCCCATGGATTGACTCTCAACGATATTCGTGTCTGTTGCTCCAAGTTCGACGAGGATAGACAAAAGATCATCCAGTATCTCTTCTTTGTTGAGAAATACAATTACAAGATACAAATATCCTCCTTATTTTTCTTATGCTCTATTTTCAGAGCCAAGGATTTCAATTCTTTCTTTAACAACATTTTTCATATATTCCCTTGCCGGACCAAGTAACTTCCTCGGATCAAAAACCGTCGAATCATTGTGCAAAACACGCCGTACAGCTGTGGTAAATGCAATTCTAATGTCTGTATCAGTATTAACCTTGTTAATTCCATCTCGGATAGCTTGCTTGAGCGAGTTATCATCCAGACCTTTTGCTCCTTTTAATTGAAGGCCGTAACGCTCCGCTTCTTCGATCAAAGTATCACGCACGCTTGATGCTCCATGGAGAACGAGGGGAATGTCGGTTTTCTCTTTTACCTCACGCAGTCGATCATAATCCAGTGTCGAATCCCCCTTGAACTTGAAAGCACCATGAGATGTTCCTATTGCCGGAGCAAGAAAATCAATCCCTGTCATTTCTACAAACTTTTGCGCATCGTTTGGATTCACAAGGAAAGCCTCTCTCTCTTCCACATTCACATCATCCTCTGATCCTGGAAGTCTTCCTATTTCTGCTTCTACTGAAACCCCCATCTGGTGAGCTTTTTCAACTACCTTTTTCGTAATTTCAACATTCTCTGCAAATGGTTTATCCGATGCATCAATCATAACAGAGGTGAATCCGCTATCAATCGCCCTGGAAATAACCTCCCAGTTCCTGCCATGATCAAGATGCAATGCAACAGGAATAGAAATATCCTTCACCAATGCCCTGACCATCCCGCATGCTACGTTCATACCCATATATTTAATCGCACTTTCCGAGACTTCAATTATAACTGGTGAATTCAGTTCGATTGCTCCTTCAATAATCGCTTGAGCTGTTTCCATATTACTTATGTTAAAAGCTCCAACAGCATAGCATTCTGCATGTGCATCCAAAAGAATTTCTTTCGTGTTCACCAATGACATATTCCACTCACGCTTATACTTCTTATATCCTATAAACAAATCATTGTCAAGCAAAAAGTAAAAATCAAAAAAGAGGTTGAGTAGTGCCCGACATTGTGTTATAAGAAATACATGAAAAAAAATGAACTCGCCAGAAAATTGAGAAAAAAAAGAATTGTATCATACCTCTCATCGGTGGTTAAAAAGAAACCTTTTAAAACTTGGCTTGTCGGCGGATGTATACGAGATACATTTCTCGGAATTCCAGTAAGGGACTATGATATTGTTATAACGGGGAATGCTCAAGATGTGTCAATGTGTATAGCAAAAGATTTAGGTGGTAATCAGTTCTGCCTTGATAGCAACCTGGAAGAATATAGAATAATGCTCTCAAGAAACCGAATCATTGATGTGAAATCAATTCAAGATATTTCACATGACCTGAAACAGAGAGACTTCACCATTAATGCACTTGCTTTCAGTCTCGTTGACCTTGAAACCTTCTCTGATCCCTTCAATGGAATAGCAGATTTAAGAAGAAAACGTATGCAGGTTGTATCAAGTTCGGTCTTTGCAAAGGATCCGCTGAGACTGCTGAGGATGTTCAGATTAGCATGCACACTCGGGTTTTCTTTACCAGACGATTCAATTGCACTTGCTAAGAGGTCAGTCAGAAAGATTGATTCTGTTGCACGTGAACGAATAAGAACGGAACTTATGCTTCTCTTTGAGAGTTCCAAAAGCTATCGCTACGTAAAACGGATGGATGCAATAGGACTTATAGCAGCCCTCTTTCCTGAAGTGGAAAAAGGAAAACGCATCCCCCAGCATAAGTACCGTAGTATAAACCTCAAAGAGCATTCTCTTGTCTGTTACGACATTATGGAAAAAATTATAGATAAAAAAGGGTATTCAGTTTTTACCGGTTTTGAGACTGTATTTAAATCCTTTATTCACAAACATAAAGCTCTATTGAAACTTGCAGCTCTTCTGCATGACATTGGAAAATTGTATACGATGAGAGAAGATCCATCCGGAACCGTTTGTTTCTGGATGCACGAGAAAAAGGGGGAACTGAGGCTAAAAGATTACTATCAACAGAGACTCTCTCTGAGCAACAGGGAAATAGAAATTCTTTCCCTTCTTGTTCTTCACCACATGCGTGCTCATCTGTTATCGAGAGAAAAAATAATTACCAATCATGCACTGTACCGGTTTGTTAAAGACGGAAAAGATGTGATTCCCGGTATCCTGCTCCTGACATATGCTGACAGTATTGCATCATCGGGAACGGGGAAAGAAGTAAAAAGAATAGAAGAAACAATAGAAAAAATTATTGGTTACTTTGCAGCATCTCAAAGAGTGAAGATAAGAAAACAACTGATAACAGGGCATGATCTTATTAAACAATTCGGACTGAAACCGGGGCCGATTTTCAAAACAATACTGGAAGCAATTGAAAAAAAGAACATCGAGGGAGTAATTACAACCAAAGGGGAAGCATTGAAATTCGCAAGAAAGCTCATCACTCAACTACAGTAGAAAAATCCTACCAATATAAAAAAGCCCCGCACTCTCTCTTCTGTGCGGCGCTTTTTTGTTAAAGAGTATTGGTAAACGCTGAATTTCCGCTATTCCTCTCCTTTTTCTTCATTGCACTCAGTACCCTTTTTAGCATCATCATATGCGGCATTTTTGTCCCCGAGTTCCCTGTGAGCGAACGCACGGCTGAGATACGCTTCGCAGTAATCGGGATCAAGTGTAATGACTTTTGTAAAAGCTCCAACAGCGTCGGTGTAATTTTCTGTTTTCAAATACACAAATCCAAGATAATAGTGACCTGCCTTATCGAGAGAATCGAGTTCAACCACTCTCTTGAAAGGTTTCATTGCTTCACTGTACTTATCAAGCTTGAGTAAAGCAAGACCGTAGTTGAAATTTACATCCTTATCATCGGGATTCATTTCCAATGCCTTTTTCAAAGCAATTTCGGCTTCAGGAGATCTATCCTGCTTGAGAAGATTATTGCCAAGATCAATATACACACTCGCTGCTGTTTTCTTTCTTTTCTTGATTTCTTTCTAGATTGATTAGTATCAATCATTTCCAATTCTCT
>SOKD01000223.1 GCA_004376305.1 Candidatus Cloacimonadota bacterium
AAACATTCAATCTGAAAAAAAGGTCCTCTCGGAAATTTCCTTGTTTTACCTCTTCTTCTATATCTTTATTCGTTGAAGCAAGTATTCGTACATCAATACTCAACTGTTTATTGCTTCCGAGAGGCGTTGCTTCACCTGTTTCAATAAGTCGTAGCACTTTCGCCTGAGTTGCAATATTCATATCCCCTATTTCATCAAGCAGTATCGTCCCTCCGTTTGCGGATGCAAATTTTCCTATTTTCTTCCCTGCAGCGCCAGTAAATGCTCCTTTTTCATAGCCGAAGAGTTCACTTTCAACAAGTTCATCCGGGATTGCAGCACAATTTACCTTAATAAATGGTCCATCCCCCCTTTTGCTCTTCCGATGAATAGCGTATGCTACCAGTTCCTTTCCCACTCCACTCTCTCCTGTTATAAGCACCTTACTATCCAACGGGGCAACCTTATCGATTAATGTTCGTATCTCCTTCAAAACAGCGCTTTCTCCTACCATACGATACCGTTCTTCTATTTCTCTATCCCATGTCTGCTTTTCTTTTCTTATTGAATGCATCTCCAATGCATGCCCCAGAACAATTCTCACCTTCTCAAGAGAAAGTGGCTTCTTTATGAAATCGTATGCACCTTTCTTTATTGCTTCCACTGCCATCTCAATGGTTGCATGTCCTGATATAATGATTATCTCGCTCTCCGCGGAGACTTCCTTGATAGTTTCAATGATCGAAATTCCATCAATGTCGGGTAATTTTACATCCAGTATGATGGCATCAAAGAATTTTTCCGTAACAGCTTCAATGCACCCTTTTCCTGTTCCTGTTGTTATTACTGAATATCCTTCATCAAGTAAAACCTGTTTCAGAATATTCTGTATATTTCTTTCATCATCTACAACAAGTATCTTCTTCATTTCTCGCCTTGGAGGCTTACTTCTTCAATGGTAGTGAAATAATAAACTCCGTTCCCTCTCCTTCTCTAGTCCTAACCTCGATTGTCCCGTTGTGCGCTTCAATAATTCTCTTTGAAATCGCCAATCCTAAACCGCTTCCTTTCTTCTTCGTTGTGAAATGCGGAACAAAAGCGAGTGACGAATCAACTGATATCCCGGGACCATTGTCTTTCACGGACAATGCCAGAGTTGTTCTTTTCATATTAAGATGAGCTTTTATCCATACAGTTCCTTTGCCATCCATTGCCTCAATGCTATTTTTCACCAGATTAATGAGAACTTCCTTGATCCGTTCCCTGTCGATAAATAATTCCGGAAGGTTATCTTCAAGCTCTTCTATAATTTCAACTCCCTCATACTGTGAATAGAGAAAAACCGTTTCCTTGATCACTGATACGATGTCATCAACCTTTCTTCGGGGCTCTGGAAGTTTCGCAAATTCAGAGAAACTTCGTGCAATGCCATCAAGATTCTCTATCTCTTCCAGGATCATTCCCGTTGTATCCTTGATGAGTGTTTCAATGTTTTCAGCTCCCGCACTTGATTTCTCCCGCAAGCGCTCTGTGGCAAGTCTTATCGGAGTAAGAGGATTTCTTATTTCATGGGAAACTGCCTTCGCAGCATCCTTCCAGGCTGCTTCCCGTTCTGCAACTCTTAATCGTTTCTTACCCTCTTCGAGAGCGGCAGACATACTGTTAAAGGTACCAACGAGCCTTCCAACCTCATCTTTTGATCTTACTCCCTTTATTTGCGGAAAGTCTACTCTCGCAAGCCGCCCTGCTGCATCCTCGAGCCTTTTAAGTGGCGTTGTAATCCTTACCGTTACCAGTACAGTAATTCCTGTTGAGAAGAACACAATAAACACGCTCAGGAGGATGGTAAATGTAATGAATTCCCTTTTCAGAGGTCTTTTTAATGCTTTCATTTGTCTGTATTTTCTGAGTGCGACAATCGCTTCTTCCTTCGCATCTCGATCAGATGTATGCAATACAGCATTTTCAATTGCTCTTTCAATTTCTGGAATGCTCTTCATGCCAAGTTTGAATTCCGTTGTCCGTAGCATAAACACAGAAAGAGGAACAACTGTTACGATAATGATGGCAAAATTGATAATAATAAACTTAAGCCGAATGCTCATTGTTCTTTAAAATGGTTAAAAATACGGTTTCTTTTCGATCGTTAGATCGTTTAGTTCGTTACG
The DNA here is from genome assembly GCA_004376305.1 of Candidatus Cloacimonadota bacterium. GTDB lineage: Bacteria > Hydrothermota > E44-bin80 > E44-bin80 > E44-bin80 > SOKD01. The sequence goes on from SOKD01000223.1 coordinate 2,148, forward strand.
AACATCATTATTAGTCTCGTATTCAAGCATTGTTGTTTTTTTCGGCATTAGGGTTTCTGATTTTGCTTTTTTATTTCTATTGTCTGTTGAGGGCTTCTATAATCCCAGAGTGTCATTAAATCAAATTTCTCATCGTCAAGAAAATCGAGCGTTACCACATCGAGAGAAACCCTTATAATTATTTTGCCTGAGGATGGTATCTTTTCAGTTGGCACAGGAATATCAGAAAATCGGACAACAATGCTTTTCATTTCCTTTTTATCATCTGTTTTCAGCGTATCATTAGTCTCCTGCCGTGCAATGGTATATATCATTGTTTCTATGTCATAATGAACTGTATGAACAATATGCATTGTTTCATCTGCTTCAATGTGCAGTCTGAATGTTACCGGAATATCACTCTTTATAATCTCAATAAGTTCTTTCGGAAATGCATTTTCTACCTTTGTAGAAAAATAGAGTGTTTCTTCACTGATATAGAAATCAACATTTGACAGCGTAACCGGATGCTCTCCCATGGTAAGTAGAACAATGGATCCAAGTATGGGCGCAATTGCCTTTGTTGCAAGAAACTGTAAAAGAAAACCCATGCTTATCTCACCCTCTGTGAGAGTATTAAGGTAACGATCGAGACGCCACTTCCGAGAATCAATCCGGTCCGAACACCCGAAATCATGCCCTGGACAATTGATATTCGAGGACTGAGGAAGCTGAAGAAAACATCAACAATAAATAAAAATGCAATAAAAATGACAAGACCAGTGAAAAAGATTATGATTGAACGAGTATGAGAAATACCACTCTTTTTTGAAACCTTTGAAATTGCATAGGTAAGAATTGAGCCAAATGCAAGAACAAGTATTGAAACGAAGAAATAGAAAAATCTAAACCGGAAGCTCTCCTCTGCCATATAAAAAATGGATAAGATTATAGCAGAAATGAGGACAGGGATCATTGAAAATGCAATTCCCCTTTCTATCCATACATACATACATATGGAAATCAGTGATGCAGTGATGGCGAAAAAATAAGATAGTCTCTCCGTAAATGGACCCATCCCAAACCTCAGGACAAATTCAGTAAAAAGAACAATAACGAACGGAACGATAATAACAGTCAGCATTTCAAGCAAAATAATTCGATAATTTCTTTGTTCCATTACATAAGTATATCAAGAAATCCAAAGCCTGTCAATTATAATTTGGAAGCAAAAAGACATTGACATAAAAGCAGTTAAGGTCTATACTGAATAAGCTAAAGAGAGTGACACCAACAAATGAAACGGACAAAACGAATATATGAGCCGTATGAGTTATAAACATGAAATGCCCATTTTGTGGTTTCCAGGATAATAAGGTTACTGACACCCGTCCAAGCAAGGATGGAAAATCTGTGAGACGAAGAAGGGAGTGTCTTGACTGCTCAAGAAGATTCACTACATATGAATATGTAGAAAAATCTCCTCTTCTCGTGATAAAAAGGGATGGTAGAGAAGAACCATTTGACAGACAAAAACTTTTAATTGGAATCATGACAGCAGCGCATAAACGACCAGTAACCCGTCAGGAAATTGAAAAGATAGTTGATGGCATAGAAGAACACTTCTTTGACCTTGGGAACCTTACCGTACCTTCAAGAAGCGTAGGTGAAGAAATCATGAAAAGACTAAAAGAATTAGATGAAGTTGCATACGTAAGATTTGCCTCTGTATATAGAGATTTTAAGGATAAGGAAGAATTTCTAAAAGAGGTAAAAGACCTCAAAGATGCACCAAAAAAAAATCCTGAATAAACCGCTTATTTTCACCCTTTTTCATTTTTTCAGCTAGTTCTTAATCCATTAAACTTGTTTTGCTTCAGTCCACATTGCGGTTTCCCACGTAATACTGCAAATCAGTTGACATATCTTCTTTGCTTGAATATAATACT
>SOKD01000256.1 GCA_004376305.1 Candidatus Cloacimonadota bacterium
GTTTACCTGCCAACTTACCCTACTGAAAGGAAAGTATGGTTACCACATGCTCCTTAATTGTAAGAAACCATTCCTCATACAGAAGATCCTTCTCTCTGCACGAGCACATTTCAAGACGAAGGGACTCCGTATCATGTACGATATAGATCCATTTGATATGATGTAGTTCACAAAAAAAGAACGTATACCATTTAATTGATTTCACTGATTGCATATGTTTATAAGCACGTGAAAATGAATAAAACTCTTACCGCTGTATCACTCGTACTCCTCCTGGTAAGTGCTGTCCTGGCACAGGTACCTGATACGCTCTGGACAAAAACCTACGGTGGCAGCAACGATGACTCCGGACGTTCCATCCAGGTAACGAAAGATGGGGGATACATAATCGTTGGTCATACCGGTTCTGTAAACAAGGATTTTGATGTGTACTGCATCAAAACTAACTCATCCGGTGACACGCTCTGGACAAGAATCTATGGTGGTCCTGACTGGGATACAGGTTCCTCTATAAAGCAATGCGCGGACCGCGGGTACATTATAACAGGATACACAAAATCGTCAGGTGCAGGATCGAATGATGTCCTGCTTATAAAGATTGACTCGCTGGGTAAAGTCGAATGGACCAAAACCTATGGAGGTCCTAACGAAGATGGCGCTTCTTCAGTCCAGCAAACCGTGGATGGAGGATACATCATAACCGGTGAAACCATGTCCTTCGGGGCGCAAGATTACGATGTTTTCATCATAAAGACCGATTCCGTTGGTAAGCTTCTCTGGTCAAAAACAATTGGCGGAAGCGATTGTGATGGAAGTCAGGCTATTATCCAGACATATGATGGAGGATATGCAATTATTGGCGATACAAAATCCTATGGGAGAGGATGGCACGATGTGTATCTCATTAAAACAGATATTCAGGGAGAAACACTTTGGACCAGAACCTATGGAGGTGCGGATTTCGACTATGGTGAATCAATTCAGCAAACAAAAGATAGAGGATTTATCATTGCTGGCTGGACTCGGTCCTTTGGTTCGGGCATGAGCGATGTGTATCTCATAAAGACAGACAGGTATGGTGACACACTCTGGACAAGAACCTATGGTGGCACAGATCATGATTTCGGATTTTCAGTTATCGAAAACCATGACGGTGGTTACCTTATTGTGGGTGACACAAAATCTTTCGGTTCAGGCTGGTATGATGTTTACGTAATAAAGACTGATGCAAACGGGGATACATTGTGGACGAAAACTGTTGGAGGAATAAAGCCTGATGAAGGTTTCTCAATCGATCGAACTTTTGATGGCGGATGTGTTATCGTCGGAAATTCCAGATCATTCGGTTCATGGAACGATGATGTCTACCTTATACGGTTAGAACCTTTTGAGCCATCAGATCAAATTTTGCGTATCCTCATCCGGGATTCAACAAAATAAAGTAAGAACGTTTCAAACCACCCGAAGGGCTCACACCGTTCTGAAAGAACCGACTCCGTTGCACAGCAACCATTACCGTTCCGCAGGAACCGTTCTTTAATATATATCCTCTGTCGGGTTTGCTTTAATAGAAAATGAAGCACGCTCTCCCTTTTTGTAATGATCGTATCCGCATGCAGCAATCATGGCAGCATTATCGGTACAAAGTTGTTTATCAGGAAAGTAGACAGTAAAACCCTCTTTTTTCGCTTCTCGAAAGAATCTATCCCGAAGAAAATCATTTGCAGAAACACCACCTGAAACAGCAATCTTCATAATTTTCGTTTCCTGTATTGCCTTCACTGATTTCTTCAGTAACATCCTTACCGCTATCTTCTGAAATGATGCAGCTACATCTGCCCTCTGCTCCTCCCGCTCCGCTTCCGATAAATCATTTAAGTAGTAAAGAACAGCAGTTTTTAAACCGCTAAAACTGAAATCGTAATTTTTAACTCTACCAAGAGGAAACGGAATCGCATCAGCATTACCCCCTCTGGCAAGTTCCTCGATTGCAGGTCCGCCAGGATATGACAATCCCAGCAGATTGCCCACTTTGTCAAATGCTTCACCGCAGGCATCATCGAGTGTTGAACCAAGAAGTTGATACTGTCCTCGTTCATCGATAACGATAAGGTCCGTGTGTCCGCCTGACACGATGAGTCCCAGAAGAGGGGAGTCCAGTTCAGGGTAAGTAAGAAAATTAGCGTAGATATGACCTTCAAGGTGATTAATGGCAAGGAATGGAATATTGAGTGAAAAAGCAAGGGATTTCGCAAAGGAAAGCCCCACGAGGAGAGAACCAATAAGTCCGGGACTCTGCGTGACAGCAATTGCATCTAAATCTCGCAGGGAAACGGCAGCATCGAACAGGCACCTTTTTACAACGGGGATGATGTTTCTGATATGATCTCTCGAAGCAAGTTCAGGTACCACTCCGCCATATTCAGCATGAATATCCTGTGAAAACACAACACTGGAGAGTATTTTTTTCCCGTCTTCGACAACAGCGGCGGCGGTTTCATCGCATGATGTTTCAATACCGAGTATTAACATTAAACTATTTTGCTCTTTGAATCATTTCAATCGGACCTCAACACGCTGCGGATTGCATGTTTTAAATGCACATCCCTCCGGCAAGTTAAAAAACGGTATTATGTTCCCTCCAACCTTCTTCGCTTCAACATAGGCTTTAATATCAACAGCAGCTAAATTCTTAAGCAGGCTTTCCGGTCCCTGTACAGTTACTTCGAGTAATTCGGGAATTATCTCATAATTTCCCTCACCTTTAAGTGTAATCTTCACACCGGTAAGGGTCTTCGTAACAAATCGCTCGAAATAAACATTCACCGTTACCACTTCTGTTGCGCTCGAATAACCAGTCTCAGGCATGCGTAATCGCTTTTCAACAGAAAAATCCTTCTGCAGGTTGGTAATATCAATAGTATCGGTCTGTATTTCCTTTATCTTCCTCATTCTCTTTTTTCCGCTGATAAGTACAATACTGTCTGGTTCAAGTGTTACCTGCTTAACAAACACCCCCTCTGTGGGTGAACCTTTGAGAACGGATTTAACAGAAACCTTTTTTTCCGCTCTTTCTTCAAGTTCAAGCTCTATTTGCTGAGGTGAAATGAGCATGGTAATCTCAAGCGGTCTCCAGCTGGGAAGCACTATCCAATCTTTACTCAGTTTTACGGTATTTTTTCCAACGGTAGCATCCAAAAGACTGACCTTCATCAAAGGTTTTCCAAATATCATCAGGAGTATAAGTTGTTTTACCTTTGTTCTGATCTGAAAACGTACTTCGTCCTCGACCTCGTTCACCACGATAAGCTTTTCAGGTACATTATGAAATACAAGTGGAGCATTAATGGTTTCCAGAACGGATTGTTCAGATGCAACATGAAACCACAGAAGAGCAGCAATAACAATGGAGCCGATCTTTATAGAAATATTGTTAAAGAGCCACTTAAACATTTTAACAGGAATGCTATTTCTTATCCATCTTCCGTTTTACCATGAAGAAATAGATAAGACCTCCAATCCATTGGGTCAAAACAACGATCAGAATCCAGATTAGTTTTGTATTGTCCCCCATTGAAGGAAAATCCTCCTCTTCTCTCTTGATGCAGTCAATGAGCATCCATATCCACAATCCAAGAAGACCAAGGATAATTAACCAGATAAATGGTACGATACAGAATGGAAATAATGACACAATTACCTCCGGCTTTTAGAAATTATAAAATTCTTTCCTGCAAACAGTTATATTCTCTTTTGTGATTGAGGATCAAAGAAATGCGATTTTTCGATTACCGGTTTTAGAATAAGCTCTCCGCCTACACGAAAACCAGGTTCTGAATCAACTCTCGCTATGAGTTGGATCCCTTTCATAATATTTTAGTAATGTGTTTAAGACTGACATCTGCCATATCAATTGTTTCTGTTTAGTTTTTTTCAAGAAAGAATCTCAAAACCTTGATGATAGTGTCCTTAAGGTCTTTTCTTTCAACAATGATATCGATAAATCCATGTTCAAGGAGAAATTGTGCTTTCTGAAACCCCTCCGGTAATTTTTGTTTTATGGTCTGCTCAATAACCCGGGGACCTGCAAATCCAAGTAATGCACCTGGCTCAGAAATAATAATATCTCCAATGGATGAATACGATGCCATCACACCTGCTGTTGTTGGATTGGTAAGTATACTGATAAAAGGAATCCTTGCTTCTTCAAGTTCAGCAAGCGCTGAACCTGTCTTTGCCATCTGCATAAGTGAGAGAATTCCCTCCTGCATTCGCGCACCACCTGAACTGCTCACGATAATAAGTGGAATCTTTTTCCCCTTTGCTCTCAAAATAGCTCTCTTTACTTTTTCACCAACTACTGAACCCATACTCCCGCCAACAAAGGAAAAATCCATGGCTGCAAACTCGACCTCAAACCCGCCTATCATTCCTTCACCAGCAATGATTGCTTCTTTCAGACCGGTCCTCTCCTGAATTTCCCTTATTTTTCGAGGGTATCCATCAAATTTCAGCGGATCAAGGGGGCTCAGCATTACATCATGCTCCGTAAGTCCATCATCAAGAAGAATTTTAACATAACCAGAACTCCCTATTCTAAAGTGAAATCCGCACTTTTTGCATACATGATGATTCCGTTCAAGCTCCTTCCCGTACAGGATTTCTCCACAACCCTTACACTTTTGCCAGAGCCCATCAGGAACAGTTTTTCTCTCTTCAGGAGGCTTTAACTTTCTCTTTCTTCTGAACCACTTCATACAAGCAATAATATCATACGAAAAATGTGAAGTCAAGGCTTTTGTTTATCTTACGTTCTTAATAGAGTATTGAATCACGGCGGGATTAAATCAAATTTTAGTTGATTTGTTACACGTTTTATGATAGTGTTATTTCGCTTCAAACCGTGAGAAGTTTGATTGAGAACTGAGCAGGCAAGAACAGGAGCCCATGTTATGATACAAATATTACCCGCAGAACCGCATAAAACAAAAATTGTTCAAAAGTTACCTTTGACGACATATCATCAACGCCTTAAATATCTTGATAGTATTCAGTTTAATACTTTCAATCTAAATTCTGACAGGGTGACCTTTGATCTAACGAGTAATTGCACATCTGCCATGTCACAGGAACAACTATCCAGCATTTTCCTGGGAGACGAAGCATATGCTGGCAGTAGAAATTTCATACACTTAGAAAGCGCTATGAGAAGAGTCCTGGGGCATACTCAAATTATCCCAACCCACAACCTTTTAGGCGCCAAAAAGTTGATTGCAAAGGTGCTTGGCAAGAAAAACGGTACGGTGCTAACAAACAGTACTCTCATTGACACCATATTTCAAGATAATGGTATGGATTGTGTAAATATAAAGATACCTACCCCCCTGAGTGAAGTTACTCCTTCAAACTTCAGCGGCTCTATTGATATCAAGAAGCTAAAGAAAGAAATTATTAATGATATGACAAAGAGCATTGCTTTCATTTTGATTGAAACGTGTCCAGCTTCTTCCCATAGCCAGCCTTTTTCACTGAAGAATCTGAAAGAGACATGCTCTATTGCACGAAAACACAAGATCATTACAATTTTGGATATTTCTTTTATCGTGGAGAATGCAGCTTTTATTATCCAGTTTGAACCCTCTCATAGAAAGAAATCGATTGCAGAGTTAGTAAGAGAAATGGTTAATGAGGTGGATATTACTGTAATGAACGCTGGTGAAGATTGCAGATCAAATGCTGGTGGTTTCATAACCTCACGTTTAGAAGACATTGCCGACGAATTAAAAAATCAGGTTGTAGTGTACGAAGGCTTGCACACCTATGGTGGAATGACCGGTCGTACTATGGAAATTGTGGCAAAAGGGCTGGAAGATATGGTTAGCGATAGATCTATCTGTTGGAGAATCACTCAAATCGAGTACCTATTCGGAAAGCTCAGAGAAAACCGCGTGCCATGTATCAAAGGAGGAAATGGTATTTTCCTCATTCTATCGGATTTCCTTCCTCAGCTTGGACATACCGAATTTCCATTATTTGTGCTTTCATCAGCACTGTACCTGACAGGAGCAGTAAGAACCGTCGTTGATGATATGTACGAATATCTTCTTAATTCAGAAAAATCCAAAACCCTTGGTTGTGAGATACCACGGGATTCCTTCACCAATCAGCATTTAGATCATATTGCCAATGCAATCATCAAACTCTATGAAAATCGAAGGAGTATCCAAACCTTGCAACTACATGCGAAGGGCAAATGGACTGATGAGTTCACGTTTGAACTTAAGGACAAGAACATGCCCCTTTTCCCGATAATCAATGAACTCGACGAGCACAATTATGAACCATGGAAGATTACAACCATTGAACATATTGGTTTTACTGAAAGGGAATACCGACAAAAAGCTGCTGAAGAGGCAGGATATAACACATTCTTGCTAAAATCTGAAGTTATAGGGATTGATGCATTAACGGATAGCGGAACATCGGCAATGTCATTCGAACAGTGGTCTTTAATGCTTAAGGCTCATGAAACAACATATTCCAGTAAGGATTATGAAGAATTCGTGGAGACAGTAAAAGAAATTTTTGGCTACAAATTTGTGATTCCTACCCACCAGGGACGAGCTGCTGAATACATCTGTTCTCAATCTTTAATAAAGGATGCAGATAGAATCCCAGGGAATATGTACTTTACCACCACAAAATTGCACCAGGAATTAGCAGGAGGGCAGTTTATCGATGTAATTGTTGACGAAGCACATGACCCTGAGAGTTCTTTCGAGTGGAAAGGAAATGTTGATTTAAATAAGATGGAGGATTTGGTCAAGAAAGTTGGAGCTCATCACGTTCCCTATATAAGTTTTGAAACCTGTGTTAACATGGCAGGTGGGCAACCAGCATCTATGGATAATATGAGGCAAGTTCATGACTTTTGTAAAAGACATACTATTTTAGTGCTCTTTGATGCAACCAGATGCGCTGAGAATGCTTATTTCATTAAGAAAAAGGATCCCCGATATAAGAACAAAACAATAAAGGAAATCCTCAAACAGATGATGTCATATGGAGATGGATGTACCGTCAGTAGCAAAAAAGACTGTTTGGTAAATATGTGCGGTTTTTTCGCCATTAATGATCTTCGTATTTTCAATAAAGCGCAAGATCTGTTGAGAATATACGAGGGCAGCCGCACTACAGGCGGCCTATCCTGTCAAGATTTATCAGCGCACACGCAAGGTGCCAAAGAGATGTTGGACTATCACTATATTCGTTCAAGAGTTGAACAGACACAATACTTAGGAAACAGGTTAATAGAAGAAGGAATACCCATTGTTCGTCCGCCAGGAGGTCATGCTGTCTTTCTAAATGCCAGAATGTTTCTTGACCATCTTGATCAAGATGAATATCCTGCTCAGGTGCTTGCAATTGAAACTTTTATTGAAGCCGGCATTAGAACAATGGAGCGAGGGAATGTGTCCAAGGGTAGAAATCCTATTACCGGAAAAAATTACCGTCCTGCGCTTGAGCTCGTAAGAATTACTTTACCCAGAAGGGTCTACACAAACTCCCATATGGAAGTCATTGTACAGGCGGTCAAAAAAGTATACCAGAGACGCCAGTCTATAAAAGGTTTGAAATTTGTGTATGAACCTGAAGAACTGAGATTTTTCCAGGGTCGCTTTGAATATCTTAAACGAGGGGGTGCGAAATGACTAAATTGCTATCAAAGGATGATGTTAAGAGGACCCTTAACATGAAGGATACGATTGAAATTCTTGAAAAGGCATTTCAAAATCTTGCAACAGCGCAAGCAGTAATGCCGCAACGAACTCCGATCATAACCCCAGATCACAACGGACTTGCCTTATTCATGCCCGCATACTTGAAAGGTATGGGTGCAATTGGTGCCAAGGTTGTAACAGTATACAAGAACAATCCTTCCAAGTATAACATGCCCACCGTACTCGGCACGATCATACTCCTTGACGAGAAAACAGGCGCTCCGATTGCAGTTATGGATGGTGGATATTTAACTGCAATGCGCACAGGTGGTGTCGCAGGGCTTGCCACGAAATTCCTAGCCACCAAGAGCGCAAAAGTCCACACCATGTTTGGTACCGGAGGTATGGCTAAAACACATGCCTGGGCAGTCGATTGTGTGCGTGATATAGAGAAACTAATGCTCTATTCAATCGATCCTGTCGAAAAACGTGAAACATTCCGTGATTCCTTAAAAGAAATAATTAATTGCAAGATTGTATTAGTTGACGATCCTGCAACCGCTGTCGCTGAGGCTGATATTGTAACGTTGATAACAAGTGCAAAAGAACCAATTGTGGAGGGAGACTGGTTCAAACCAGGAAGCCATATCAATGCAATTGGAGCTCACGCACCTGCAATGAGAGAACTTGATTCGAAGACAGTTAAACGCGCCACGGTAATCTGTGACCTTGTTGATGCCTGCAGGGCAGAAGCGGGTGATTTCATTATCCCCGTTGGTGAATGTAATTGGAGCTGGGATGAAGTTCGCGGCTCACTGGGAGATGTTATTTCCGGCAAAATACAAGGTCGTGAAAATGACAACGAGATCACCCTCTTCAAGAGTGTCGGTCTTGCAATCCAGGATATTTCAACAGCATTCCATGTCTACAGCAAAGCAATTGAAATGGATGTAGGAACAAATTTCACTTTCTAATTATCCACAACTTTGTCTGCTTTTCTTAACTCAAACACATCCATTACCTGCTCAATGCATTCTTTTTAACCTTGACATTAAACCTGTTTTGTCTTGACTTTGTTTTTGTGAAATGCTATATTCTCGCAATATACCGAAGCCATGATTAAGGGAAAAATGTTCATAAATGGAAATTGGGAAAAGGGTTCTCTGTATAATGATGTCACCAATCCATTTTCTGGCGAAATTATTGGAAAAGTACCAAAAGCAGACGAGAGCGATATTGAACGCTCAATATCTTCAGCGCTGAACTCGTCCCGAATATCAAAGGCGCTGCCCGCTTATGAACGTGCAAGAATACTCCAGAAAGTAAGCAGAAAGATTGAGGAACGGCAAGAGGAACTGGCAAAACTTATTGCTCTTGAATCAGGAAAACCCATTCGTTATGCGCTTGGTGAAATAAAAAGGGCAGCGGAAACCTTCAGATTTGCTTCAATAGAAGCACAACAGAACTACGGTGAAGTTATCCCGATGGATGCCGCATCACGGGGAAAAGAATATTTTGCATTCTCTATCCGGGTTCCCAGGGGGGTAATACTCGCTATTACCCCCTTTAATTTTCCACTCAATCTTGTGGCACATAAGGTTGCTCCTGCTCTCGCATCAGGGAACAGTATAATACTGAAACCAGCATCCGCCACCCCGCTCATAGCGTTCAGACTCGGAGAGATACTTGAAGATGCTGGACTCCCCGAAGGTATCATTAATATCATTTACGGATCGGGGAGTGATGTTGGTTTGAAGCTTGTCCGTGACGAGCGTATTCAAATGGTTACGTTCACCGGAAGTCTTCCGGTAGGCCAAATCATAAAAAGGGAGGCCGGATTCAAAACGGTAACGCTTGAACTCGGGAACAATAGCGCCGTCGTTGTGGAGGATGTGCAGGACCTCTCTGCGGTTGTCAACAGGCTCATCATAGGTGCTTTTGCATATTCAGGCCAGGTGTGTATATCTATTCAGAGAATTTATGTGAACAGGAAACTTTTTGACGATTTTCTTTTACTTTTTATCAAAAAAACAAAAGAACAAAAAATTGGTGATCCGCTTGATCCGGATACGGATATTGGCCCAATGATTGCTCCCTCTGAGATCAGTAGAATAAGAGAATGGCTTAAAGAAGCAAAAGCAATGGGAGCAAGGATTATCACAGGAGACAAAAGCGAAGGAAATGTAATGTTTCCAACTGTTTTAACAAATGTCTCAAACGAAATGAGGGTTATGAAAGACGAAGTTTTTGCGCCCGTGGTATCCATCATCCCCTACGATAATTTTGATGATGCCCTGCAACTCGTAAATGACACACAATACGGTCTTCAGGCAGGTGTCTATACAAAGGACATCGATAAAATCACAAGCGCAATAGATACCATTGATGTTGGTGGATTGATAATCAATGATTTTCCTACGTTCAGAGTTGATCATATGCCTTATGGAGGAGTGAAAAAGAGCGGTATCGGAAGGGAAGGCTTGAAATATGCAATTGCAGAGATGACAGATATAAAACTCATAGTTATAAGAAAATGAAATTGAAAGACGAGAAGCGGGAAACATGGAAATAAGGAGGTGGCATGCCTGTAGAGCCAAGAAAAGCGCTGGATGAGGTTAGACCGTATATTCCCGGAAAACCCATAGAAGAATTGCGGAGAGAACTTGGCATCGAAGATGAAATTGTGAAACTTGCTTCAAATGAAAGTGCCGCAGGAACCTCTCCAAAAGCTATCGAAGCAATGAAAAAGAGCATTGAGGAGATGTATCTCTATCCTGATGACGTATGCTATTACCTAAAAAGAGGTTTGGCGAAACATCTTGGCGTCGCAGAAGAAAATATCTTCACCGGTAATGGCTCAGTTGAACTCATCCTCTATGCACCATTGGCTTATCTCTCTTCCGGGGATGAATTTCTAACAAGCGAGCAGGCATTTTTAATCGGGAAGATCTCCGCAAAGGTGATGGGAGCAGTCTTTACCGCTGTCCCGGAGAAGGACTATAAACATGATTTAAACGCGATGAGAGATGCACTTAACGAGAAGACAAAAATTATCTACCTCGATAATCCAAGCAACCCCCTTGGCACAAAACACTCACGGAAGGAAATCGAAGATTTTGTTTACTCTATCCCTGATGGAATCCTGATTATGCTCGATGAAGCATACTATGAATTTGTGAGGGATAGCGACTTTCCCGATTCTATACAATTTGTAAAGGAGAACAAAAATGTTCTTATCCTAAGAACCTTCTCAAAAATATATGGTCTTGCGGGCATGAGAATTGGCTATGGAATTGCACCGCCTGAAATCATCAGCACAATCAGGAAAACAAGGATTCCTTTTAACGTCAGCAGGCTTGGACAGATAGCTGAGCTTGCCGCTCTCGAAGATGAAGACCATGTATCAAGAACAGTCCAACTCATTGATGAAGGGAAAAAATACCTGTCCGGAGAATTCGAAAAAATGGGAGTATTTTATATTCCTTCGTGCACAAATTTCATCACGCTAAAACCTGGTATTGATGTAAAAAAACTCTTTGCCAAATTACAGAAAAGGGGTATCATCATCAGGCCACTTGCAGGATACGGAATGCCTGATTTTATCAGGGTGACCATCGGAACCATGAAGCAAAACAAACGTTTCATTAAAGCATTGAAGGAAATCCTTGAAAAACCATGATAATTCTATGCGAATAGAAAAGATAACGTTGCGCGAAACATGTTTCTCTACTCCACTTTTGACTTCAAAGTTGCAGTGTTTGCTCTGCGACTTCTTTTTAGCACAATGATAAGAACGTTCGAAGAACTGAAGAAAAAAGCAAAGAAAAAGGGCAGAAGAGAACTTGTCATCGCCTGTGCAGAGGATAAAACTGCACTTGAAGCATCTCTCCATGCTGCTCATGAAGAGCTTGTATCTCCGATCTTTGTGGGAAACAAGGAAAAAATCCTTGCAATTGCAAAAGCGCATGCCCTTGATGTTGATCAGAACTCAATAGAAAATGTGGATAACCGAACAGATGCTGTTAGTGTATCTATAGAAATCGTCCGTTCGCATAAGGGAAGTTTCCTCCTTAAGGGCATGGTAAAAACATCGGCATTTCTCAAAGGAGTTCTTAATCCACAAACCGGACTCTGTACGGGACGGAGGCTCAGCCATTCAGCTATGCTCCAGGTTCCAGGTTATCATAAGCTCATTCAGTTAACCGATGGGGGTATGAACATCCGCCCGGATATCCAAACAAAAATAGACATTATTAAGAACGCACAGAGCTTCGCATTGTCTCTGGGTATCGAGCAGCCAAAGATTGCCTTGCTTTCTGCAATTGAAGTAGTAAATCCTGATATGCCTGAAACGGTCGACGCAGCCATCATCAAACAGATGGCAGAAAGAGGACAATTAGGAGAAATTCTCATCGACGGACCACTTGCCCTTGATCTTGCCGTGTCAAAGGAAGCCTGTGCAATTAAAGGCGTACAGAGTGATATTGCCGGGGATGCTGATATTCTCATCGTTCCTGACATTGCAGCAGGAAACATTGCCGCAAAGGCGCTCATTTATCTCGGTAATGCCCTGGCGGCTGGAATAATTCTCGGTGCGCAATCACCCGTTGTAATGCTTTCCCGGGCTGACGATACCGAAACAAAACTTAATTCCATTGCACTCGGTGTTCTCAGTTGCTAAGCACCGAATTGCTTGCCTCTCAAAAAAAGGTGAAGAATAACCACAGGAGAATTTTTGTTGCACTACTCATCACCTTTTTTGTGTTCCTCCTCTTCACCTCTCTCCTCTGTAAAGAGACAGGAGTAAAAGAAATATTTCTCCGTTAACACTCAAACAGGGGAATTCATCCTGTAATCGCTATACTCATTGTATCCATGCTTCCTATTTTTGAACTGAGAGGGGGGATACCTGTTGGCATCAATCTGTTCAATATGCCCTGGTACTCTGTCGTTCCCATCGCTATCGCGGGCAATATGATACCCGTCTTCCCCCTCCTGCTCCTTCTAAGACCATTATCAAAATTCCTGAGCAGGATAAGGCTCTTCCGCATCTTCTTCGAGTGGCTGTTTGAGAGAACAAGAAGCAAAAGCACCATTATTGAGCGTTACAAGTCCATCGGTCTTATGCTTTTCGTTGCCATTCCACTGCCTGTTACCGGTGCATGGACGGGTTCAGTAGCCGCATTCCTTTTTAACATACAACTCCAAAACGCAATAGTATCAATTCTCTTCGGGGTCTTCATCGCCGCCATCATTGTAACAACCCTCTCTCTCCTTGGTATCTGGGGGGCAATTATCGCCGGAATCGTACTGATGACCCTTGGAATTCTTTCCCTTAAAAGATCTATCAAGTAACCATCTTGTGTTCTGCTGTCAAGGAGTGTTGCGGTTATGCAGTTTAAAATCCAATCTCTCATGTACCTCTAAGAATATCTTTAAGTGACTGCTGAAAGAAAAATATCGGGGTAATGAATTCGCTGCATATAACCCGTGCACCGAAAAATCACGTACGCTCAGTATGAAGATTTATCTAATAACTGCGATTTTCCCCGTTTTTTTATTTCCGTTTGGATGGACAATTACAAACACATAGATTCCTGAATCTACCGGTTTATTGTTTTCATCCGTACCATCCCAGAAAGCCTGATGCGTTACCCCATCAATTTCATCAATCACTTTTATTCTTTTCATTGACACCGAGTACAGGAAAACCTGAGCATCATCCGGTAACCTGCTGAACGTAACGCGATGATGCTCCCGCGTTATGAAAGGATTTGGAAAAACACCAACCTGCTCTAATTCGGAATCCGGAGGTAGCGGAACAAAACCTGTTTCATAACGACTGATACCATCCTTTGTTGCAATCCACAAATATCCATGTTGCGCATCAAAGGCAAGTCCATCAAGGTCATCAATGATGAAATCGGATGCCAGTCCATCGGAAACGGTCAATGAATCCCATTCGCCATTGTTTTTCAAAACGGAAACGCCACGGTTCTCAATAAGAAACCACTTGTTATTCTTCCAATCGATTAGAATGTCATGGACAATATCTCCGAGCAAACCGGAGTTATCACGTGTATAATGGCGGATAACCGAAAAGTCTCTGACCACAACCACGCCTGAAGCTGTTGTTGCTATCCACAGATCGCCATCTTCATCAACCGTAAGGTCATGCACCTGCTGGGATGGCAAACCACCCAATTTTATCCATGAATTATCAGGTTTGAGCACACTGACACCGCGCTGTATCGAGCCAAAATACATATTTTGAGCATCATCATCTGCGAATGCTACAATATAATTGAGATAGTTCTCATCGGAATAAATCTGCCAGGTTGTATCATCCGGAAGCAATTTGCACACAGAACTGGAAAAGTTCGAAAACCATTTATTGTCTTGTGAATCCACATATTGCGAACCCACAACATTTCCTACGGGAAGGGCAAGAGAATCCCATATCCCGTCCTCAGAGAGTTTTAGAATATCTATATCAATATCTATACCCCAGATGCCAAACCATTTGTTATTCTTCTGATCAACATCAACCCATCTGATCGCTGATTCTATTCCCAGTTCATTCGTATCATTGAGTATTTCCCATGAATTATTCCGAAAGTGACTGATTGTTTTACCTCTTCTTTCCTGAACAAATCCGCCATAATGCACACCCCATATCTCTCCATCCTTGTCGATAGTAATGTCGGAAAAATTACTGCTTGATGGTCCCGGAATCCTCAACCTCATCCACAGAGTGTCATCAAGCGATGCAATTCCATCGCCATCAATGCCGATCCAGGTTTTCCCTGTATTGTCAGCGGCTATACCTCTCGTTCTCCTCTGCGTTCCCAATCCTTCACTGAGCCGCTCCCATCGTGACAATGAATCGACCCAGAAGTACGGTGAACTTTCTGTTGCGGTACAGAGGATATTCGCAGCGAGAAACCTGTTAATCTCATAATTCCCGAGCCCCGCATTCCGGAGGGTCCAGCTGTTCATGTTTCCGGAAACAATCCCATCCTTTGTTCCTATCCAAAAT
>SOKD01000319.1 GCA_004376305.1 Candidatus Cloacimonadota bacterium
TGAAATCTTCACTCATAAAGAGTTCTTTAATAAAAACATTTTGTCTTGTCTCATTGGGTACTTCAATACCCACCGTTCCTTTTCCGGGAATGGGCGCAACAACCCGGATTCTAGGCGCCTTCATAGCAAGTGCAAGATCATTTGCGAGGTTTGATATCCTTGAAACCTTGATGCCAGGACCGGGAATAAATTCGTAGCGCGTGATTACGGGTCCTGTCCCAATCGATATCACCTGCCCTGAAACGGCAAAATCCTCAAGTTTCTCTTCCAATTTTTTTGCATTTTCCTTCAACTCCAACTCAGAAATCTCCGGCTTTTCCTCAGGCACATCATTAAGATAAGAAAGAAAATCCTGCTTGAATGCATCACCTATCTCAATCTTCATGAGGGCTTCACTTGACCGAATGGTAACCGGAACCCCTTTTGGCACTGCTTTTCTATCAGCAACAGCTTCCCTGATTTCTTCCGCCGGAGCCTCTTCCCCCTCCCCAATACTTTTCTCTTCTTTTCGCTTTTTAAGCGGTTTTTTCCTTTTCCTAACTTTCCCCCGTCTAAACAGCTTCAGGACGTTTGCGAACGAAAGATCGGTTAAAAGGAAAATGAGAAAAACCAGAAAAAGAAAGAGAACAACGTATGCTCCAATTTTTCCCGTAAACCTGACTATGAAATCGGCGCTTGTTTTTCCAACAAAACCGCTCATTGCAATCGGAAATTTCCCTATTTTAACAAGGGGCTGAAGCCCCCCCAGTATGTTGAACCAATAGGTGAGAGTAATAATCAGTGCAGATGGTTTGATGATTTGTTCAAGCTTGCGGTGTGTAAAGAGGAAAAATGCCCAGAGGGGAAAGAGAACAGTTAAAAGAAAACTGGGAATTCCAATATATCGAAAAGAAGCATTTGCAATATAGAGCCCTAATATCCCACCAAAATTTGATATCTTTCCTGCTGTAATATTTTCAATATCATTGACTCTAAAGGAAAAAAGGCTGATGAGCAGAAAGATACAAACAAGAAAAAGAAGGATTCCAAGGATCTCGCTAACTCTCTCCTTTTTAAGTTTTACAAGACCTTTCCAGAATCCTATTATGGCAAGATAAAGGAGAATGGCACCTGCGAGTATACCAATGACAATTAAAAAACCTCTCAAAAAACCTAACAAAGCATCTCCAGAAACCTTTTATTGATTATTTCTCCGCCTCTTCATTCTCAGGTTTTTCTGTTGTCGGCTTCTTCTCAAATTTCTCAAGTATTCCCTCAATATCTCTGATATACCATTTTCCATCTTTCTTTTCCATATCGAAAACAATCGTCCTCTGCTCTTCCTTTGCAAGACCGATCAAACCCTTTGTTTTCAGCACCACGGAAATCTCAGCACTGGAACCACTTGCTTCGGTCGAGCCGATGATATATTCCTCAATTTCAATATTTCTGAATGTTGTTGTAAATGCCCCAAAAGCTTTTTCCGTTGAAAAAAGTGTTTTGAGAATTTTTGTTGCCTGATCAATGGTTATTGGAGATTTTTCATTGAGTTTTTTCACATTCTCGAAAAATTCCTCTATACATGACTGCGGAGTCTGCTGCAGGTTCTTCGCACAACTCGCAAGAAGGAATCCGATCAACAGAATAATCATGATTTTATATTTCATAAATCCTCCTTTTGTTTCTAAGTATTATTAAATAAAACACCTACAAGTATCTTAAAAACCATACTATTCCATAAATCTTACTCTGTCAAGAAAAAATATCACCCCCTTCTTTTACCACAGAGACATTCCGTATAAGCATAGTGAAAGAATAAATCCTTGCCTTATCGATGGGACAGAAAGGTAGCACTACAAAAAAAGCTTTACGCCGTATGCTTTTAATGATATAGTTATTATTACAGATGGAAGAATGAAACTTCGTTTGGAACGTTAAACCGTTTATTCTGCTGTAAATAGATGAAAACAAAAACGCTTAAATACAATGACGGAATAGAAGAAGCCCTACGGGTTCGTGAAATTGTATTCGTTGAAGAACAGCATGTTCCGATGGAAGAAGAGATTGATGATATTGACAAAATAGCAACCCATATTATTGTATATGACAAGGGCGTACCGATCGGTACAGGACGCCTTTTTCAAAAACAAGGGAAATGGTTTATCGGCAGAGTTGCTGTTTTGAAAGAAAGCAGGAGCAAGGGTATAGGACAACTCATCATGCGCGAACTCACGTGTTTTGCTCTAAAACAAGGAGCAAAGAGGATATACGTCCATGCGCAAACGCAGGTTCTTGATTTTTACAATAAATTGGGATATATTGAATATGGACCTCTTTTCATGGATGCTGGGATCCCGCATAAAGAAATGTACAGGGATGTATGAAAAGAATAGATAGAAGTCATATTCAATATCTTGACCCACAAGTCATTTCAAAGCTTAAGGGACTTGACCTTATTGCACGAATGGTCGTCGAAGGTTTTCTTGTTGGTTTGCATAAGAGTCCTTATCATGGGTTTTCTGTCGAATTCGCTGAGCACCGCGAGTACAGACCGGGAGATGAACTCAGGTATATGGACTGGAAGGTGCTGGGGCGAACAGACAGGTACTATGTAAAAGTTTTCGAAGAAGAGACAAACCTCAAAGCATATCTTGTTGTTGATAGAAGTGGGTCAATGGGTTTCGGGTCAAAGGGGATTTCAAAACTCGAGTATGTGAAATACCTCACTTCCGCCCTTTCATTTCTTCTCCTGGGCCAGAAAGATGCAGTCGGGCTTCTCCTTTTCTCAAAAGGATTGGACACGTATATCTCACCAAGTGCAAGAAAAAATCACCTCACTATTCTCTTAAAAGAACTTGAACATCTAAAACCAGGGGGAGAAACATCCCTTTCGACGGTGCTGTATGAGCTTGCAGATAAGATAAAAAGAAGAGGGCTTATCATTATCTTTTCAGATCTCTTCGATAATTATGAAAGCATTGTCAAATCATTAAAAATATTCAGACATAAGAAAAATGAGGTTTTGGTCTTTCATACACTTGATAGGGCTGAACTCTCTTTACCCTACAAGAGAGATATGCTTCTCAGAGATATGGAAACTAATGAGAGAATAACGATAGATCCAAAAAGCATCCAGAAGGACTATAGAAGGAAAATTGAATCTTTAATACATGCATATAAAAGAGATTTCAGAAATGCTTCAATTGACTACCAGTTGTTGATAACGGATACACCTTACGACACGGCTCTGCTTTCGTATCTCGCAAAAAGAAAAAAACTAAGGTAATATGTTTCACATTCTCCACCCTCTCTATCTTTTTGGACTTTCCCTCGCAAGCTTTCCCCTTATTCTCCACCTCCTCGGTAGAAGAAGGATACGAGAACACCCTTTTTCCTCCCTTTTCCTGCTTAAGGAAATAAAGAAGAGTAGTTCAGTTTGGATGAGAATTAAAGAACTCATTCTACTGCTTCTCAGAATGCTTTTCATCATCTTCATTGTTACTGCTTTTTCTCATCCCCTTGTTTTATCTCCTTTACCCTTTCTTGGCAAAGCAGCGCCAAAAGAGATTGCCATGCTTATCGATGTCTCTATGAGTATGGGAACCGAAGATGCTCTCAACCAGGCAAAACAAGAAGCAATGAGAATTTTCAAAACGCTGGGGAGAGGGAATAGAACTACCATTATTTCTTTCAGTGACAGGATTGAAGAAGAAAAGGAAATTGTAGACGAATCTGTACTCCGATCATTCCTTGAAACATTGACAGTTACATACAGGGGAACCGATATTACCCCTGCTCTTGAAATGGCTGAAAAGACCCTCGGTAAAGAAAATGCTTTTACAAAAGAACTCTTTATAATCTCTGATTTCCAGAAAACAGGATTGGAAAACATAGAATCAGTATTTTCCCGTATCAAGAAAAACGGTATTCATATATATGCTTCTATTATTGAACGATCGGATAAAAATATTTACTTTTCTAACTGGAGCATAGAACCACCGTTTCCTCTTCCGGGTTTGCACCTGAAACTATATCCGCAGGTTGCTCTAACAGAAAACGGTTCATATCCTGTTGAGCTCTTTTT
>SOKD01000060.1 GCA_004376305.1 Candidatus Cloacimonadota bacterium
AAGATAGGAGAGAGCAATGACATCATCAGGTTTTAGTGCAATGAGTCTCTTTAAAACCTCAATAGAGCGTTCATAATCATCCATATGCCAGAGTGCTCTTCCATACCTCAGAAGGGCAGTGACATCATTGGGGTGATCTTTTAGTTTTATTTTTTCCTCACCTACACACATGATATTCTGAATATCGTGACGCGCATCCCAGTAATCCTTGTCAATTTCAATCGCTTTTCTCAGATGATAATCCGCTTCATCATAATTTTCTTTTCTTATGTATATCTGCCCAAGGTTGTAATGAGGATACTTATAGGCGGAATCCAATTCGACTGCCTTATTAAGCGGTTTAATTCCTTTATTAAACTCACCCGCTTTCAGATAAATCAAGCCTAAAATATTATGACCCCAGGCATCAGTAGGATTTACTTTGATTCCCCTTTTCACCCACAGGATTGCATTCTCATATTCCTTCTTCCCTTTATAGCAATTACTGATGCTGATATACGCATCGTATTCCCCTGGAGCAATCTCTATAACCTGTTTATAAACATCGATGGCATCATCATAAAATCCCATATCGTACATGCCATCTGCCATCTCGGAAAGTATGGTCTTGATACAAACACTATCTCCAATACCATCACACATACCGATTGCATCTTTCCATCTTTCTTTTGCGCGCTCAAATTCACCACGGTCCCAGTTTTGTACTGCCCAGATTTGTTCCTGATGCGCCTTTTCTCTTATTACCGTTCTCTTTATTCGCTTTCTAATCTCAGCATTCTCCGGCTCAATAGAAAGAGCCTTTTTGTATTCATCAATTGCATCATCCCAGTTTTCCTCTTCATACTTAACATTACCCGTCATCAGGTATGCATCTGCACTGCCCTTCTTTGCATCCTGTTTTTCTCTCGCTTTTGAGTAGGTGAGCCACTTCTGTATATTCTTATCCTGTTTATCCATCGCATGAAGTTCTGTGAATATTTTTATCGCCTCAGAATACATTCCCTGAAAAACCAGAATATATCCTATGTACTTCTTGATGGAAATACTATCATACCCCAATTCTTTTGCTTCGGTAAAGTGCTCCAGGGCATCATCGTAGCGTCCCAGGTTATAGTGTTCCCACGCAAGTTCAAATTGTGTAGTTACATCATTTGGGTCCTGCTGAAGAATATTCCGGTACTTAATCACGTTTCCAATGGTTTCCAGCATATCAATCGCATACAAATAATCAGGATAAATACTCAACGCTTCTTTGTACGCTTCAATCGCTTCCTGGAACTTTCCTTCATCGACCAGGTCATCTCCCTTCTGCGCGTGGGGAAGCGCTAAATCTGTTTTCTTTTCGCTTTCCGCTGTTGGCATCTCGTTAATCATCCATGTCGCATACGTCTCAATAAACCACCAGTAGTAGTTTATAAGCCTTCCAGGGAGATAATGTACGTACTGAAGATATAATTCTACATGCTCTTTTTTTGTTTTCTTAAATGCCTCACCCCAGCCCAAACCATCGAACATTCCTCCCTTAATTATCTTCCCGGAACTCCAAACTTCAACCGTATCGGCGTGTTTATGCAATTCATCTATTAATATATCAATAATACTATCCACCTTTGCCTGAGTTGGATTCTGTATGAGATCTTTTAGCTCAAAAAGTGGGAGCCGCTTTTCATAATCGAGAAATACAATATCCCAGTGCATGATATTACCAACATTGGTTTGCAAAATAAACGTCGGTAAAGATGCATATAAACCGCAGTAGTCCCCAACTTTAAGAGTATCGTAAACAGCTTCCTTTTCAATAAATATGCTCTCTGGCTCTATTGCCTTTATTGTCCCGGTGCCAAGTTGAATATCCCAGTTTATATCAGCACTCTCAATGCCACGGTTCGGGAGAAAATAGCAGAGAGAATCAGCAATAAGATTGTCATTGCTCCCTCTGTTAACAACCACGGTACTGCCATCTTCCGATATCGACGTTACCCGGCCAGCTATCTGCACTACTTCCGTCTCCTGTGCAACCACTGCGGGTGCGATGCAGAGTGATGCACAAAGCATAATCGAAAGAAGTATGACTCTTCTTTTCATTTTTTCTCCTTTTTACAGTGGATTACAACCAGAATACGTATTTACTGAACCACAAGTACCTTTCCCTTTTCTTCATTCACTCCAAGATGGATAGAATAAAAGTACACCCCGGAAGCAAGGCGGCGATTCCTCTCATCGCATAAATCCCAGGTAATGGTGTGGTATCCGGGTTTATACGCGTTTTGCAATTGTTTCACCCTCTGCCCCAGTATATTGTGAAGTTCAAGCTTCACCTCAGTTTCCTCAGCAACGCAAAATGAAACAAATAAATAAGAGTGCGCAGGGTTGGGAAAAACAGAAACGCCGATCCATGGTTTCTGTGGAAATGTTTCAGTAACAGAAACACCGGGTGCAATCAGGAAAGAATAGGTATGTGGTGGACAATTTGTTGGAGATGTTCTCCTTATGTCATCATCGTTCTTCGCCAACAGGTAATAGAAAACAGTGTCGCTAGCGGATTGAGCCGGGATGTAGCCGGCATAAACCCCGGGTGTATCACCCACAGCCACAAGGGGTGTAGCATTAAAAATAGACCCGGCATTTACTTTGTAAAAAATGAGAATCGAATCGCTCAGCAAACTGCTTGAGGTGATTATGCCTGCTCTAACCCTGTAATCATTTAGTGTATCAAATGTTGTATCAGGCAATGGATCGTGGTTTACATGGAGAAATTTACTGCTTGCAGCTTGCATCGCAATGCAATGAATAGCGCCACCCGATCCCGCCATATACGAACAGTCAATGCCTACAATATCATAATTGGGAAGAAGTTGCTGATAAATAACGAGAGCAGTGTCATCCTCCGGCTCACCCCAGAGTGGAACCAGCACTTTATTGTTCACCATTAAGGAGTTCAAATAACTTGGCGGTGCATTTGATGTCGACCAGGGCATTGGTATGCGTGCTATACGGTAGTTAATACCCTCCCTGTTTTTGAAACTTGCTATCATCGCGGCATTCTGATTAAGCAGGTTGTGGTTCGGGTGTCCTGCAGCATATTCTCCCACAAGAACAAGTGTATCATTCAGAATCTTTGTCCACAGATCTATATGCCCGGTGTATTCGATGTTTATCTTTGGAAGAACAATAAATTGCTCAAGCCCACAATAAATAAGCATAAGGGAATCTATTTCTTGCGCCGAATATCCTGGATTTTCATCGTAAATTAAATTACTTGCAAAACCGGTTCCAAGTCCATCAACCATAAAGTTACCACCTGGATGTTCAAGAGGTGAACCGTAAACAGGGATGCCCCAGTCAGCGCCAATGCGCCAGGGTATTGTATCATCCGATGGACGCGGTCGATTGTATTGAAAGTCAACAATTCCCTCACCGTTATCCTCCTTACGCATGAACCATGGACCGTAATCACGCGACCAGATAGAGTTATTGGGATACATTGAAAATGATACACTATCGAGAAATACACCACCGTTTGTCAGATAAGTGCCTACATTATTTTGTTCATTGCTGCTTCGCACTATTATGAACGCTTTTGTTACCTCGACCACTTCCCTGACGATTTCTCGAAAAATAATATCCTGACTGGAACCATATCCGTATCTCCATGTCACAAAAACTCCGCAAAGAGGTTCAAATTCACCGGGTGTTTCAACCCGGCATCCCGGCGGTGTTGTAATCACATGACCTTTACCAATTTCATCAACACGGAGCATCTCTTCCGCCGTCATCCATTGCGGGAGCAAATCATTATCAACAGTGGGCTGGGCTATAAGTATTAAGACAATCAAAAATGCCATTTTTCCTCCCCTGCAATTATACTGCTTGTCTTTGTTGAATTACAGACCATTGCAGAACATACTATACAGCGGGCTTCAGAAAAAGTCAATAAAAAAGGCAGAAAATAGAGAAAGAATTTCTGTATTCCTAAAAACCCCGATGTACATCATCACTTACTACAACAGTATGGAGAGAACACCGGTAAACAGCAGAATTGGGG
Source organism: Candidatus Cloacimonadota bacterium (assembly GCA_004376305.1). Taxonomy (GTDB): domain Bacteria; phylum Hydrothermota; class E44-bin80; order E44-bin80; family E44-bin80; genus SOKD01. Next base: position 4,046 of record SOKD01000060.1, read on the forward strand.
AA
>SOKD01000144.1 GCA_004376305.1 Candidatus Cloacimonadota bacterium
TGCTCCCCGGAGAGCGAATTGCGCATAATCAAAATACGTTGTGTCAGGAACATGAGATATTTCATAGACGATACCGAAGGGAGTTTTTTGATATTGAGTGGCAATCGATGAAGCATCTCTATCAGCGCCATTGAGGAAGGTAATATAGCAAGGGCGTTCTGCAATGTTCTCGTCAATGAAACTGTTAATCATAACAATAAAGCGTCTTTGAATTTCGTCAGGATTCAGAAGCTTGTCATGTTCGAAATTTACAAGTAGTTCAAGGTAAGCTTCAACTTCGGAGTGGGATTTCTCGATAAGCCATGGATATGCTTTGTTCAGGTAATCAAAATACCAGCTCCTACGCAGCAATTCCTTGTCTATCATCACGATATCATTTCTTTTTCCTTCAATGTATCGTACGTAGAGTGCTGGAGAATAGTAATCCCAGTCATTGGTAATGACAATTCCGTTTTCCTTAACAGAGAAGAAAAGATTGCTGCACATATCATATGCTATGTGATTCTGTCTTTCGTTTGCGTTATGGAAATTGCAGAGTACAACGAAGATTGCAAGAATTGGTGAAGCAAATGCTATCCATTTGATTCTTTTTGAAAAGAAGCAAAGACCGTAGATAATGAAGATTGTGTAAACCAGGATTGTAATGATAAAATACGGTTCAATATCCGGTATATCATAGTTGACTGCATAGCTACCATTCACCAGGAAGAGCGAAAGAAGAAAAACGGCGCGCTTTTTTGAAATGGCAAAGAGATGGTAGATTCCAGGAATGGCAAATACAATCAAAACAGGTGTAAACTGGGACCCGGTGAGTTTGAGAAAAGTAAGAATATTGGTCTTTATGGTGGATATGTCTCCCGTGAACATCCACACTCGATATTGTTTTCCTGAAACGTGCCAGAGGAACCGTTCAAAGGGAACCGGTCTTCCCCAGTTGAGCAGTGGTTGAAGGGTACCCCGTATGGGAAGATACAGGTAAAGTGTAATACCTATCAGGAAAAAAAGAAGAAAGAGCAAAATAGTTTTCAGGTTCTTGAATTCTCTCGTGAGGAGCAAGTAGATAAAAAAAGGAGCAAGAAAGGTGATAATTATCATATGGTTGGTAACAGAAAGTCCAGCCATAAAGCCGATAAGCAACAGTTTGTTCTTCAGATCCGATGCTTCCAGATACAGGAGTAACGTGAGAAAAAAAAAGGTAATGGAATACACTTCTGCTGATGTTGACTGATGCCATACAATGCGTGAACATGAAAAGATGACTGCACCAGTAAGTGAAAGGAAAACATTGTTGGTTTTCTTAAGGAGGAATTGAAAGAGAAAAAAAGATGCAAGGGAAGAGAAAAGAGCGGAAAGCATGTTTACTCTGAATGCAATAGTTTTTATTGGGACGAACGTGATTATCCTTCCCAGAAGTGTATAAAGCGGGTATCCCGTTGGGTGAGCGATTCCCAGCGTTCTACAGACGGTGACCAATTCACCATTATCAATAAATCCAATTGATGGATTAAGCGTGATAAGGTAGATAGCAAAGGGAAAGAGAAATGCAATCAACATGAAGATCTTTACAGAATGCCTTCGTATTTGAACTCTGTGATTTGTTGTTTCCCTTTGATACATTGTGGATTAAAGGTTATTGGTGATTAATCATTGTTATTTTTTGCTTTTCCTGTGGCATATGTTCCTGGGAACCAATGTGTTTCAGGTGCTGAGTGCTCGTGCCAGTACAAGCCCATAAACAGAATGTGCTCCTCCATCAATGAGTGTTCCTGCCATTTCGTTTAGTGTTGTACCTGTCGTGAAAACATCATCAATTATTACCACTGATTTATCCTTGATCCTTTCGGCTACCGTAACGCAAAAAGCATTCTTAAGATTTTTTTCTCTCTCCCCATGATTGAGTGTTGTTTGTGATTTTGTTGCCTTTGTTCTCAAGACCACGTCACTGCATAATTCTTTGTGAGAGATTGAAGATACCATACGTGCGAGCAAAAGACTCTGATTATATCCTCGTTCCCGCATTCTTGTTCTATGAAGCGGAACAGGTATGATTACATCAGCCGTAAACAGTTCAGCATCGGAAAGAAATAAGTTTCCGAGAAGTATCCCGAGACGAATGGCATGGTGTGTTTTTCTCTCGTATTTCAGTAAATGAATCATTTCAACGAGAGGAGTTGCAAATACAGCAAAGGCTCTCACTTTTGAAAAATTGAAATCAATTCCTTTACAAAAATCGCAGGTCTTTCTATTTTTCTTGAGTGGAGCTGCGCACTGTGTACAAAAGTGTGATTCAATGGTGTTAATTTTCAAAAAACAATTCTCGCAAATCAGTTGCTCATTGTGTTTTAGTTCAGTTTCGCACAGCGGACAGAAAGGAGGAAAGACAAGATGTAAGAATGACTCCTTCATAAGAGAAATTTCTCTTCGAAAGTTCTTCAAGAGTCTCTGCTTCATTCTCATTGCGAATCATCCATTAATTATCAGTGATTACCAAGAGTTACTGTGGTATGTGCCTGTTTTTGGATTTAGGAATTATTTTGTCATTCGGATTTGCGAATTGACCATGCTCTCCTGTAGTTATCTTTTTAATATTCATATCGATTGAATCCAATATTTAATGCAATTCCGATAAGAACAAAAGAGAGGATGGTCTGGCTTCCTCCATAGCTCATCAATGGTAAGGGAATTCCTGCAACAGGAAGGATACTGATACACATACCAATATTGAGAAATGTCTGAAAAAGAAAATAAGCTGCAATCCCGGACAATATGAAAATTCCCCATTCACTCCGGGTACTTCTCATTATAATGGTTATTCTGATAATAAGAAGGAGAAAAAGGGTAAGAAATATCATGATACCAATGAAACCCCATTCCTCTCCAAGCACGGAAAAAACAAAATCGGTATGCTGCTCGGGAAGAAAGAAAAGCTTGGTTTGGGTACCGTGGAGGAAACCTTTTCCCCAGAACCCACCTGAACCAATAGCAATCTTTGATTGAAGAATATGCCAGCCAGCTCCGCGGGGATCTGCTCCTGGATTGATGAATGCGAGAATTCGCTGTTGTTGGTAAGGTTTCAATTGTTTCCAGAGGATAGGTGTGACAGTCCCTATGAAGGAATTTGCGGCAAAGAGCCCGAAAGAGTAAGCAAATCCCTGTTTGTAAAGAGAAAGGAAAACCAGCAATAATACAATGAATGAGATCCAGCTTATCCAGTGGAAGGCGGTAAGCAAACTCAGAAGGGGAGTGAGAATGAATAGAAGCAATTTCAAGCGGATACCTTTTACAAAAACAATAAAGATGAGTATTGCAGGAAGAACCATAGCAGTTGCGAGATCAGGTTCGATAACAATAAGAAAAAAAGGGATACAGGTAACAATGAATGGAATAACGAGTTCTTTAGGATGGGAGATTATCTCCTTTTTAATGGACAGAAGTACCGCAAGTGCCATTATCAGTCCAAGTTTTGCAAACTCAGATGGCTGAAACTTGAAGAAATAGAAATTAATCCATCTTTTTGCTAAAGAAGAATGATCCAGTATGAATGGTAGTATGATGAGGATTATTGAGATGGCAAAAAACCAGTAAGAGAAATTATACAGGAACTTTCGTGGAATGAAGATAATAACGATCATCAGAACCATTCCGATAATGACCCACAGAGTCTGTTTGTAGAAAAGGATATGGCTTATAGTTCTTGTTGCACTATAAATCACCACCAGTCCGATTGCAGAAAGCAGCAATGCGTAGATGATGAGTTGTTTATCAATAAAACGAAATTTTTCTTTATCGATCATTTACATTACCATCCAGTTCTGACAATGAGGTCGCTAATGTTCTTAACGCAATTCCTGTAACCATCTGATACATCAAACCAGGTTATCTCTTTGAGTTTTCTGAACCAGGTGAATTGTCTTTTTGCATAATTTCGAGTTTTTACTTTTGTTTTGGAAGTAGCATCTTTTTCTGAAATTGTTCCTTTCAAACATTGAATAAATTCTCTGTATCCAGGAGCCTGAAAAGCGGTAAGGTTTTTATTGT
>SOKD01000140.1 GCA_004376305.1 Candidatus Cloacimonadota bacterium
TTTCCATTGTAATCCTCGAATACCTCATAGACCTGCCAGATACCATCACCTTCTCCTTCATCATAGGTACCAGAAATTGAATCCAGACCATAGTCGTAGAAGGGCTCCTTTCCGGTCCACTCAGCATCTCCATTAAAATCCCTGAATCTTTCACCAATGTCATAATGGTAATTCAATTGCTTCTGGTCGGTGAATGGTTCACCTTCATCCCAGAAACCGTTCTTATTCAAATCAAGAAAGGCCTCTCCCCAATCATAAACACCATTGTATCGTGCAACATCAGCAAACGGCTCGTTCATTCCATCAATTCCGGGATAACCGATGATTATATCCGTGGGATCATCACTGGTTGATGGGTATTGATTAATTTCATTCGGCATTTTTCCACCGGGAGTAAGTAGATAGGAAGTGTGAAAGTAACTCACTGCCAGCGTATAGAATGTTTTTCCTGAAATACTGTGGTTCCAGTCAGCAACGATCTGGTATGTATCTTTGTTTCTCCGGTAGGCGTTCTCTGGAATATACTTAAACTGATGTGAGTAATCATAGCGGCGTTCGAAAGACCTTCTGTAACCAAGTGTCATCTTTGCGGTTGGAGAAAACCTGCAAGCGATTTTCGAGTTACCAGTATAGACATTTCGCATTCTGTCACGTAACCTCACCTTATCCCAGAGAAGGTAGGTAGTGAGGAAGCTATTCAAATCCTGACTCCCACCGTTAAGAATACGACCCCTATCAGTCTTACTCTCTTGAGAATAGGGAGTGTAGGTATTTGTCCAATCACCCGTTGTTGAAATGTAGTACGTAATCGTCCACGGAAGCTTGAGACCAAGTGCAGGGAATAGGTGCTTCGATAAAGGCTCAGGACCACCAGCAGTTAATGTTGCTTTATCACTGATGAAGCTGTTTTTTGCTCTTCCATATCCATCAAAATCCTGTTCCATGAACAAATGGTCGTTCTTAAAGGCAAGCTGCACGGAATGTCCTTTGTCACTTCCTTCCCTTGTAATAAGGTTAACGATAGCTGATTGCGCATTTCCGTATTCTGCATTGTATCCACCGGTGATCATCTCCATCTGATCAATCTGAGTATCATCAACACTAATAGCAAGCCCGCCGCCAACAAGCGGATCCCTTACTTCCATCCCATCGACAAGATACAGGATCTCACCACCTCTTCCGCCACGAACGTGAATCTCTCGTCGTGTGGGATCCATAACCATACTTGTATTGGTAAGCAGGGCTTCAACCGGATCAGAAACAGCCATTTTCGCTATTTCCTCACCCGTCATCTTGATCTTTGAATACGTTACATCAGGCTCAATTATTTTCTCTCCGTACACAATAATTTCCGGCATCTTGATAACTTCCATTGGTAACTCAAAGTTTACCGTCGATGTCTGGTCAATGCCAACCCTTACGTTCTTGACCGTAATGATGTTGTAACCCATCATACGAGCCTGGACATCGTACAAACCGGGTTTTATGTTGATGATAAAGTAGTCTCCATTAAGATCAGTAACCGTACCTATGCTGGTTCCTACGACAATAATGTTGGCAAACGGAAGCGCTTCACCATTGCTTTTATCCACCGCTCTCCCTGCTATCTTACCCGTTGTTCCCGGATACAGCAGGGATACACTGAGGAGCAATACGGTAAGCAATAATAAAACACTGATTCCTGCGTTTTTCATAATTCCTCCTTCGAGTTACTCGCTGAAAACTTTAATACTATGATTTCCCATATCAACTACGTAAATTTTGCCGTTATCATCAACAAAGATATCCGTCGGATTATTAAACTGGTCTTCCTTATCACCAAGACTCCCAAACGAGCGAATGTAATTGCCATTCCCATCATATTCGACAACCTTGTGCATTGAAATTCCAGAGCCACCCCCGCAGGTGACAAATATGTGCCCATTTGGACCAATTGCAATCCCGTTCGGGTATGCCGTAATTGTATCAGAAATCCAGAAATTCGCGTCATCAGCAGTAGGACTATTCGGATTGGTAATATCAATGAATCTCCGTATGGCACTGTAAGCAAAACTCTGGTCAACCCCAAAATTAGCAATATACAGGGCATCGTTATACAGTTTCATTCCCTTCCCTTCGTAATTAATTCCCCCTATTGCAGTTGATGTTGACCAATTCTTTTTCCATCCGTCCCTCGTCCAGGTTGAATCGTATGATATAATACTGATCCTCGTTGAGATGTAAAACCATTTACTTACCGGATCAATAACAAACGAATATGGCGCGATGATTCTGAAATTCAGATCGGTCTTGTCGTTCATATTAAATTGAAAACCGTATAGACACAATGTTTCAATTGATAATGTATCAGTTAGTGTATCCCATACCGCACTTCCGCTGTCTGTACTCATTGTAACCATTGTAGATAATGCCGTTACAGTATCTTCGGGTGTAAACATCTTGTCAATGTCATGGATAGACACCATCGTACTTTCAAGTTCTGCGTTTGCAACGTAGAAAAAATTCCTATCTTCGTCAACCGAAATAGCCGTTGGAGAATCAAATAAATCTTTACTAACCATAGTCTGCACGATTATTGTCGTATCTATAAATACTATTATTGTGTCTGTGGAATCAAAGGTTGTGTCGTACGTTGTAGTACTATCCTTCGATGTGTCCAGTCCCATGAAGTTCCATGAAAACCAGCGTGTTCCGTTGTGGAAATGAACAGCTGAAAGACCGGGGTCAGTGACAAAGAGATTGCCATCATCATCAATGTACATCGCAAAAGGAGAAGAGAACTTTTCTTCACCAATAATTGAATCCAGGCTGTAAATACTCACAGAAACAATTACCAGGGTATCAACGGTATCGAAATCATCTCCAACACTATCGGTGCATGCTACAGAAACAGTGAAGTTACCTTCAGCTGCAGGAGCCTCCCAGTAGCACGGATTTACGGTGCTTGACGGATTCGTTAGCGATTCATCTGCAAAAAATTGACCATCAGAACATGACCATTGGTAATACATCTGGTCCTCATCCGGATCCGTAACTGAAAGGTTGAGATACACCGTTCCTCCCTTGGAAACAATGGAAGGCGATGCCTCAATCGAAATAATTACCGGTGTTCGAGAATCCTGCGGTAACGCCTTTTTTGTGCAACTCACCATCAAGAGGATCGCCAAGAGAAAAATTAGAGGAAACACAATCCTTCTGTACATAATACCTCCTTTAATCATTAACCAGCAAAAAACATTCTAATAAAATATACCATAGCGAAAAGCGAATGTCAAGAAAAAACTCTTAGTGGCTTGTCCAGACATTGTATACAATTCCGCCCAGGAGGCTCAAGAAGCCGGCAACAAGAATAGAAATGGATTCAAAGGTTCCAAATCGTAATGAACTTACGATGAGGGGGAATAGGTCCCCCGGGTCAGCTGCACTTAAAGCGGGAAAGAAAAAGCCCACTCTCACAAAATGCAAGACGGTCCCAATGATGAGGACAATCCCTCCGAAGAATGGAAAAAGCCAGATTCCCGTTTTCCGTATGAGTTTTAGAAGCCTTTTCAAAATGAGCCCGTATACCATGATCGATAGTGCAAACAGCAGTATTCCAATAGCAAAAAGGATTTCAGCAAAAAAATTTGGTCTCATCTATCACCCCTTCTTTGGTTTTACAACATTATAGAACCGGAACGTAGCAATGAGTGACAATAATCCCGAAAGGAAGAAAAGACCATAAGCAATCCAGCTCTGAATATCAGTCATCTTCAAGAATCCTTTCACCACAGCAGCATACATCTTTATAATGGCAAAAATAAGTATTCCCGATGGTGCAATAATCATAAATTGCCAATCTGTCTTTTTCCGTAATACAATTTCATACTTTTTGGCAATTATGCTGAGAAAGATAAGACTCAGCCACAGTATGATGGCACCTCCAATGGCAAGAAAACTTGAAATATTCTTCCAGAAAACAACCTCCTTGGGCCATTGAGATTGAATCGCCAAATAATAGAGCATCGTATGCATCATGGATGCCTCCTTAAAGCACTTTCGCTCACTCTTTTATGAGCGAAAGTAGTTTACCAACCATTTCCTTTGCCTGAGAGGGGCCTATTAACATTGCAGATGCCTTCTGGAGCGAAAAACAAAGCTTCTTAGCCTTTGTAGTTGTGCAGGACTCAGGTTTAATTACCAAATCAGACATCTGATTTTCATAAATGGTTTCACTGAAGTCACCAAGGTACTCATTCAATATCCCGCTTATTTGATCGAATATCGAGGCAGGTGCAATTTTTTCTTCCTTTTTTTCGACCGGACGCGGTGGTTTTTCTTTGACCTTAACTGCTTCTTTTTTAATTTCCTTCCGAGGTGCTTTTTCCTTTATTCCAGGAGCTGAAGCCTTGCTGATAAGAGTCTGGTAAATATCTTCTATATTGCGAAAGGAAACACTCTTCTTAAAGACAATACCACAGTAACCGCCATTGCAACTGAAGATAGAAATTCTTCGCTCCTCTCCTTCCAGGAGAAATCTATCAAAATCAATACCACCAAGAGCATCCATAGTTTGCGTCAGCACAAGCGCAATTCTCTTTATTCGTGATTCGGGAATGGTATATTGTTCTGAAAACGAAAATAGATTCTCATTATCCTTGAAAAAGAACGAACCAAGGACAAGAGTATTACCGGTTAACTCTTGAAGAAGTTCCTTCATCGTGAAATTCCCAACTTCTCAATGACATTATGCACTTTCTTCTTTGCTTCAATTGCCCCAAATTTCCCGACAGCTTTACGGCACAGGCTATCGGTAACCAGCTTTGAAACTGATGAAACATCTTCTTCTCTCACACCAGGCTCCAGAATACCGTTAAAACTCAATCCATTATTATCAAAACTCAAACCCGCTATGATCTTTTTTCCCATATCATTCTCTGAGAATTTTTCCCTAACAATGGTAAGCCATGGTACCCTGTCACCTCCTTCACTGAATTCATCAATGAGAAGATTTATCTGACGCACCTTGCTTGTGAGGAATCGAACTTCTTGCGTCTTCTCCTCTTCCGGTGCAACCGTTTTCTCTTCTGCTTTCTTTTCTTCTTTTGCTTCCTCAATACCCACAATTTTGCCAATTACTGATTCAAATGATGCTGAGGGCGCTATTTCGCATCCAATATAACCACCTTCCTGGACGAGAATAATGAATTTCTGACTATTTTTTTCAAGATAACTATACCTGAGACCTTTTACCGCAAGAGAAGACGCAACAACATCAAAACCTGAGCCGAAGAAGGCTGTAATATCTTCAAGCGAAGGGTTTATGTTTCCTTCCTGATGAAGCACTGAACCGTCCTGCGGATTCACCACTATACAACCCGTGATGCCTTCCACGCCCATAATCGTTCTAATCAGTGATTCAAGCATTATTTCTTCAAGCCGTTCAATTTTTTAAAGGCAGCGGTGAACTTTGTCTTTGTGAGCATGGGGCCAAATTCTTCGCTACAACTTTTCTGCAGCGTATTGGCAACTTCAGTGAATACATCCTCTATCTGCTGTTTTGACACATTCAGGTTTTTCTTGGGTTTCATTGATACTATCGCCCCGGTCAGCACAAGGTTATCAAGTAATTCCTTTCCTGTTTGGTGTTTTTCTATAATCTCTTTTATTACTTGAACCCACTCTTTCTCTCCAACACCCAAAGATGCAAGCTCTTTTGTAAGCAAATTCACAAAGATAACCTTCTCCTTAAGAGCACGTTCAATTTCTTCTGGATCATAGATTAAACCCTTTTCCAAAAACCACGAAATGGTCTTGTATACGGTGAGAGCCCCCAATCCGCTCTTTTCAATCGCTTGTTTAATATTGTTCTTTCCGTTCATTATAATTAATATCTTCCAATCATCTTTTCTGAGCGCAACAGAATCTTCTGGAGGATTGGGAGACTTGAGCAGTACGGTATCAAATGGTGGCAGTTTTGCCTTTACTTCGTCTAACTCAACTTTTCTTCTCTCAATCTCTCCGATTAATGTTGCAACTTCATCTGTAACGGTTACCTCTGCTGTCTTCTCATCGGGGAAAAACTCTATCTCGCCATTAACAAAGATAGAAAGATTATATAAAGCCTCCACTCCCTTCATCTTGTCACAGGTTGCATGGGTAACGTTTCCACTAACAAAATAAACAACACCTTTTTCACCCGCTGTTCGAAGTTCTACTCGACCTGTCTTGCCAAATTTTGACAAAAGAAAAAAAATCTGGCTTGCAGAAAAATCAGTTAACGAAGCAAGTAATCCCATATTCTCTTTCCCAAACAAATATCCCTTTATTCACTTTGTTATCAGTTCCAAAAAGAAAGCGATACAACAGTAAGTAACAAATTAGTATATACCTAATGACCATTCTTGTCAAGAAAAAAATCGCTCTCATTCAGGTAATTCTCTAAAATTGTTCCACTTGCAAGAGACGTACTTTTTTCTTCTAATTCTCGCCCTGTTTTGCTCCTCTTTGGTTAATACAGCATCCATGATATCTATGTCGTAAGTATCTGCAAGTATTTGCTTTAGCTTGCTTCCAAACAATTCAAAGGAAATACCATAATTTCCCCTATCTCCAATGCCTGCTGCGGAAGAAATCGGAGAATTAAAAAGCACAGATTCACAAAAATCGGATTTCTGGAGCATGAGGGTGCCCTGGATGAGAACAGTATTTCTCGTTCGATATTGTGAAACCCCCAGTACCTTTTCATCACGCACCTTTAATTCGTATCGGGATACTGATGAGAAGCAGAGTGGATTCCTACGGGAAATCTTCCCCGTTTGCTCCTTCCTTTGTACCTTCACCCATTCTGCTGGAATATTGAGAGCATGCAACGAGCGAAGAAAAGGCAAGGAGACAGCTCGGTACACATTGTAGAGAGATCCGCCAAAAATGGGATTTTCTCTCTTAACGATGAAACTAAAGGTGAAATCACCCGAATGAACAACCGCCCTTCCCCCGGTGAGCCTTCGCACAACATCAATACCCTTCTTTTTGCACTCCTTCATCGCAATCTCATCAATATACTGGAGTCTTCCTATTGTTATGGCTACGGGAGTAAAGTCAAAAAAACGTATTGTTTCAGGAACTAATTGCCTGGAAACAGCCTCCAGTATGGCTTCATCAACCGACATGTTCGTAAAGCCATCTTTCCCCCGCATTACAATCAGTCGATAACTCATCGCTTTTCTTACTTCCCTATTATAATCGTAATCCTTTTTATCCGCTCTTCAATTCCAAATCGTGCTGCTTCACGCGGTGACAATTGAATTGCCTTTTTGTAAAAATCCATTGCTTTATCCAGCAACATAAGTTCTTCGGCAGTCATACCCGTTTCGTAAAGAGCTCTTACCTTCTCCGGTTTATCTTCATAAGTCAGGGCTGCTTGTTCATAAAGTTCCATTGCTTCCTTTATTCTGCCTGTTTCCTTTTTGTATTCTGCCTTCAGGAAATATGAATCAGCGCGCAATTTAGGAGTCCCAAATTTGAATAAAGAATCAAGATAATCAATGTATTCCTCTCCCTTTCCTTCAAGATAGAGCGTCTTTGCTATGAGAAGCCGTGCTTTGTCCTTGAAGGGAAAAACATTCTTGCTTCTTACAACCAATGTAAAAAAAACGCGAGCCTCTTTTGGCAAATTGAGTTCGAGGTAGTTTTTCCCAATGGTGAAGTTTGCATAGTCCAGCAAATTGCTCTCGGGAAACCGTGTTGTTAGTTCCTTGAATGCTTCAATCGACTCCTTGTATCTTCCGTTATTGAAGTGTATGTCTCCCATTGACACCAGGGAAGATTCGGCATATTCATCAGTTCCCCCTGCAAGCTCTCTGTTTATGCTCAAGGTCTTTTCATAATATCCAATAAGCGAATAGCACTGGGCAAGCTTAAATTGTGCGAACCGCTTGTTCTTGTTCTCGTCGAAGAAGTTCAGGAATCGTTCGTACTCCCTGATAGCCTCCCAATATCGCTGCAATTGGAAATAGTATTCGCAGACTTCAAGAAGAATATCCGGACTTTTTGTACTCATTGGATACTTTCTAACAAATCCCCGGCTCATGTCAACGGGGCTCCGGTAGTGTCCCATATGCAACAAGCATCGTTCAGATTGAAGCCGAACCTCATCAAGAAGGCTTGATGACAGTTCCATTGCCAAAAGTTTCCTGTATATCTTGTAAGCACCAACATAATTATTCTTTTCAAAATGAATCCGCGCAATCATACTTAATGCATGGGGTTTCCAGCGTGATTTTGGAAAGGAGGAAATCACGATTTCAAAATCAGTTTCTGCAAGTTCAAATTCACCGAGGTAAAATTCCGACTTCCCTCGAAGGTAGTGAATCCTGTCTCTATCAGGAGGAGAGGGTATTTTGCTCAAAAGACGGGTAAAATGGAATTTGGCCCCGGAATGTTCTCCAACATAAAAAAGGCTGAGCGCTGATAGATGCTCCACCTGAAGCAAATAGGGAGATTCTGGATAGAGCACGAAGAAATCTTTGAGAACACCGTAAGCGTTTGAGTATTTGCCCGAACGGTAAAACGACCACGCAAGTCCATAAAGCGCCGGCATCTTCTCCTGAGCAGTAGTAACCATTTCAATATAACTCTGGTAATAGGTAATTGCATCATCGTATTCCTTGAGAATGTAACTGCATTCTGCCGCAAGGATGGTAACCATTAATTGCAGCTCTGCGTTTATCGCTGTATCGTTCTCCACGAGCTGAAATGCTTTTTTCGCCTTAGCGTACAGATTGCCACGATAGTAAAGAAAACCTTTCAGTGCTGCAGCCTCACTTCGTCCATCAAGTTCAAGATTGTCCAGAGAAAGGGATGAATCTTTCTTTATTCCCTCCAAACCCCGGATAAGCTCCAGATACAGTGAGGCTTTGAAACCTGCTTCATCCTCCGAATATTCTCTTTCGAGAAAATTGAAGTACTCTCTGGCACCCTTGTAATTGTCTCTTCGCAGAGCAATATATCCAAGCACAAACAGTGTCAGTTTCAATTTTTCCCGAATAACCGAATACTGCAGTTTCTCAGTATGTCGCAGTTCATCCAAAACAATTGTAAATACTTGCTCAGCTCTCTTGAGTGAATCAAGCGAAAGAAAAAGCAATCCTTCTTTAACCTCAAATGAAGTCCGGTTGCTCATAGTACCTTCTCTCATGATAAGCGTATCTAATATACCGATCGCTTCAGAGGTCTGATGGAGCTGTTCCAGACAAGCCACCTTCAGGGAGAGAAATTCATTCTCTGTATCTTTCTCAGGTTCCCTGTTACCAATTGTTTTGAGTGCTTGCTCATATTTTTCAAGGTTCATTAAAGCAACTACTTTCTTCCTCAATACTTTATTTCTCTCTCCTGTATCGAAAGAAAAATGATAGGCAAAATCAAGTTCTTCAATTGCTTTTTCGTACGCTTCTTTTTCAAAAAACTCGCAAGCCTTCTTCCAGTGAAAAAGACAGCGATTGTGAATAGTGGGATAAACAAGCGGCTGTGTGTGGGAAATCTGACCAGCAATAAGTAGACAGGGAAAAAGAAATATAAGAAATCGTTTCATACTACACTTGTAATAGCACAAAATGTAAGAACTTCACAACTATTTTCTTGTACATCATGCACATTAAGTAATCTCTTCTATCGCTATTTTTACCTTTTCTTGAACTGGATCCTGTAAAGGTCATGATAAAATCCCTTTGCCTCAAGCAATTCTTTGTGGGTCCCGCGTTCAACAATACGTCCTTTGTGAAGTACTATAATATTATCGATTCTCTCAATCGTTGAGAGACGATGTGCAATAACAATGAATGTTCTATTTTTCATTAATTTATCGAGCGCATCCTCGATAAGTGATTCAGTCTCTGAGTCCACGCTCGAAGTCGCTTCATCTAAAATAAGAACACTCGGATCATACGCAAGCACCCGCGCAAATGCAAGAAGCTGTTTTTCCCCCTGAGAGAGCAAACTACCCCTTTCCATTACCTCAGCATTAAATCGATCAGGTATTCTATTGATAAAACGGTCTGCATTGACGTACTGGGCAATTCTTTCAAGATTCTTTTCATCCATATCATCCTTGCCAAGGACTATATTTTTCTTAATGGAACCTGAAAACAGAAAAACATCCTGCAGCACAACTCCAATACTTTTTCTTAAAAAGTCCCTGTGTAAATCGCAAATATCAATCCCGTCCAGCCTGATCGTACCTTTATTCAGTTCATAGAATCGCAAGAGTAGATTGATTATCGACGTTTTTCCTGCACCCGTTGCACCCACAATTGCAAGGCTTTCCCCTGGCTTAACATTGAATGAAATGTCCTTCAAGACAAAGTTGTCCTCATTGTATCCAAACCAGACAGAATCAAATTGAATGCCCCCTTTAATTTTCCTGATTTCCTTTTTTACTGTCGACTCTTCAATCGCATCCTCTCTATCAAGAAGCAAAAATACCCTCTCTGAAGATGCCATGGCTGCCTGCAGGATATTATACTTTTCACTCAGGTCGCGTATAGGTTGAAAGAACTTTTCCACGTACGCAAGAAAAGCAACCAGGGCACCAAAAGTCAGCGTCTGTTCGATTACTCGCCCACCACCATACCATATAATGAGAGCAAGAGCAAAGGCAAAAACGAGGTCAATCAATGGACGAAAGGTAGCAAAGACAAGTAATTGTGACATATTCGCATCATAGTTCTCCCTGTTAATCTCCTTAAATTTCCGTAAATTTTCTTTTTCACGGGTAAAAAGCTGCACCACCCACATTCCAGCAATGTTTTCTGCAATGTAGGTATTTATCTTTGCAACGGTGACACGTACCCACCGGTACGCTTTTCTGACTTTGTTTCTAAAAATAATAGTAACAACAACGAGAATCGGAGCAACGATCATAATTACCGACGCAAGTTTCCAGTTGAGATAAAACATGATTGCCACAACGCCAATAAGAATAAAAATATCACTGAATAAATTCACAATAACATTGGTAAACATCTCATTGATAACCGCAATATCATTTGTTACCCGCGTTACGAGCCGTCCCACTGGATTCTTGTCGAAGAAAGCAACATTCATCTTCTGAAGATGAGCAAATACGTTCATCCTCATGTCAAACATTACTTTCTGCCCGGTATACTGTAGTATATAAACCTGAACATAGTTAAGGATGAAAGAAATAACAATCACCGCCAGAAAAATAATCACAAGACGATGCACACCTGCAATAGCCTCTCTCCTGATCGAAAGCAGTTGCCGAACAGAGAGATCGCCAGTTCTATCGGTTCTTAGAAACACCAGAGTGTCAGCAAAAATTGCACGGTCCTTTGCGGCAAGAAGGTGATAGTGTTCTTTATCAATATCTTCCGCGCTGATAATATAATACTTATCCTCAAGAATTTTTTCTTTTTCCAATTCAAATCTTGTTTGCTTATCAATTTTGCGCATATCAATAAAGTAACCATCCTGCACCATAACGAGCGCCTCTTGCTTTTCGAGCGCTTTGAGCACTTTCGCATCATTTGTCACAATCCGCCTGCCGGAAGGAGTCATATACCTATCTATTGCTATTTTTGTTAGGTACGGGAGCGAGAGACTCAGTCCTGTAATTAAAAAGAGAAGTATAATAGCTACGATAACAAATATTGTATAGGGTTTTACAAACGCCAGAAGCCGTTTTATTAAACGACCATCATATGACTTTGATAAATTTTCCTCTGCCATGTAATAGCCGCCACCATGCATTACAAGCTCCTCTTGAGTTTATCCTCTAACATCTGTTTTTCGTAGAGGTTCTTATAGATTCCACCGAGAGAAATCAATTCATCATGATTCCCATCCTCTTTTAGGGTATTATCACCAATGACAATTATTCGCCGTATTTGCTTAATAGAGGAAATTCGATGTGTTATGATAATGGTTGTTCTCTCCTTGATCATCGGCATAAGGTTTTTAACAATTTTCTCTTCGGTTTCAGTATCTACCGAAGAAAGGGCATCATCAAGGATCAAGATATCCGGATTGAGAATAATTGCCCGAGCAATGGCAATTCTCTGCCGCTGTCCACCCGAGAGAGATATTCCTCGTTCACCAACAACTGTCTCAAACCCATCCTGCAATTCCATAATCTCATCGTAAATCTGCGCAATCTTTGCTGCTTTTATTATACACTCCATTGGAATGTCAATATTTCCAAACGCAATATTCTCTCTGAGACTGAGCGAGAAAAGAAATGTATCCTGCGGAACAAAACCAATCCGCTTTCTCAAATCTTCCAATCGATAATCCCGGATATTGATACAATCAATGTGTACAACTCCTCTTTCCGGCTCAAATATCCGTGGAATGAGACTAACGAGTGTGCTCTTTCCCTCTCCTGTCCTTCCAACAATTGCAACTTGTTCTTTTGCAGAAATATGAAGATTCAATGACTTCAACACATAAGGATATTCTTCGGAATACTTGAAAAATACATTAGAGAATGAAATGTCTCCCTTCAATGATTTGGTAATACTCACAGCATTCGGTAGATTTGCAATTTCCGGTGTTGCATTAAGTACTGTATTGATTCTTGCCATTGAAGCTGCACCCTGCTGAAAGATATTGACCACCCAACCAATTCCCATCATAGGCCATGTGAGAATGCTCAGATACATGGTAAAGGCAACAAAATCACCGAGTGTTAAAAAATTGATTATAACCTGTCGTCCTCCCCATAAGAGAACAATCGCAGTACTGATTCCACCAAGCATCATGAGCAAAGGGAAAAAAGCACCCCAGATCTTAACAAGCCGCATATTCTCTTTAAGAAAATGCTGATTGTGTGTTCTAAAATCATTCACTTCAAAAGACTCCTGCACAAACGCCTTCACAACTCGTATACCTGAAAGGTTTTCCTGAACCTTATCGGTTAATTTAGCAAAGGCATCCTGAACATTCCTGAACCGCACATGAAGGGCACGTCCCATAAAAAAGGTGGTCAATGATAAGATAGGTAAAGGTATCAGCGCAAGAAAGGTCAGAACACTATTTATCCTGAACATCATAATAAGAGCGCCAATAGTAAGAAATACAGTATCAACAATGATAACAATTCCTATTCCAACTGCTCGACGTACAGCAAGTATATCATTCGTTGCCAACGCCATTAACTCACCCGTCTTAGTATTGTTGAAGTAGGTCATCGAAAGAGATTGCAGGTGAGCAAAAAACCTGTTCCTCAAATGTTCGCGGATCCTGTGTGAAGTTCCCAGTACGAAATATCTCCAGAAAAACCGGAATAGCGCCATGAAGATTGCAATAATGAGTATAATGAACGCCCATCGCAAAAGCGAAACATCAGTCATTCTGCTGTTAATAATGCCATCAACAACGTACTTTACAATCCTGGGAAGCAGAAGTTGAAGACCATTGACAATGACAAGTGCAAGAATTCCAAGCAGAATTCTGTACCGGTACTTTGCAAAATACTCTTTCAGAACAGCAAAATGTCTCATTCAACCCTCTTAAAATTTATTTGCATATATAATACACCACCTTCATTGAAGACCGTAAATGAATTTATTGATTTCCTCTCAATTTTTTGGTCTTCTGTCCTGTATCTCTTTTTCTCCGAAAATTACTTTGGAATTCTATCAGACTCTGTTGCCCCTCTCAGGAAAACAACTCTCTTTTTTGCATCTTCGGCAAAATCTGTATCGGAATATTCACTTTCAACAACTGCATACACTTTCATTGCTTCATCGTAACGATTCAAAAATTCAAGACAACGCGCTTTTGAAAACAATGCATCGATACGAAAAGGTGTTTCTCTGTACTTTGTAATAACATTATCATAGTAGGTGATAGCATCTTCGAATGAGCCCTTTTGCTCGAAAACAGAACCAATTCCTATTTCTGCAGCACTTGCCCAAACAGGGCTTTTCCTTAATATCTTTAAGGATTTTTCATAGTACTGAAGTGCATTCTCATTATCTCCTGAAAAAAAGTAGCTATTTGCCAAAAAGAGCGTGGAAATCCTTGCAGTTCGTGTTCCGCCATGCATTTTAATTATTTCCTGATATGCAGCCACAGCCTCCTTGAAATTACCATTTTCATACAGCGCATCTGCATAGAGTTTCTTCACGCGTCCGGACTCCTCAGATGCATTTCTATTTGAAAAATAAATCCTCACCGCTACAATTATGGCAATAACAATTATTGTGGTCAGTATGATTCTTGACGTATTTGCACGAAAAAAAGTAATGAAGTTTTTCGTGGCTTCAAGAAACCGGTCCTCTTTCAACTCATGCCTTGTTATCTTTCTCCGTTTTATGACCTTAGCCATTCATCCTCCTTCTATTCGTCACGGATTTCCTCCGCCCTATTTTGTTGTAATCATTTCATCGGTAAAGATCCTTCTTTCGTGCATCCATTTCTTACATCTCTTTTTCTCACCACCAAGCAACATCTACTGTCTCCTTGACTGCCTTATTGGAGATAAGCAATACCCCCACTCTCTTTTTGCGCATTGCATTTCTGCAATCTCCAATAAAGTTATGAGCTGTCGGCGAAGCCGACAGTGGCGCCCCTGGGGCGACTCGAACGCTCGACTCCCGGTTTAGGAAACCGGTGCTCTATCCTCTGAGCTACAGG
>SOKD01000097.1 GCA_004376305.1 Candidatus Cloacimonadota bacterium
TATCCATGAACCACGGTACGGTATTATTTGAGCGACGTATGTTCTCTTCCCTGTAGGATGAATGGACTCAAAGAAATAAGCACCGGGAGACCGATGGAGCTGACTGATAACGACCCGCTCAACGCCATTGATAACAAAAGTCCCCGTTTCAGTCATTAAAGGAAGCTCACACAGATAAACCTCTTGTTCTATCGCTTCCCGAAGAACCTTATCCTTACTGCTTCTCATGAGCCTAAAAATCCCTTTAAGTGGTGCTGAATGCGTAACACCTTTGTCAATTGCTTCTTCCGGTGCGTAGTTTGGTTTTCCAATAGTGTATGAAACATACTCAAGTGAATACCGACCATGTATGTCTTCAATGGGAAATGTTTCCCTGAAAACTGATTCCAATCCCCTTATTTTCCTCGAGTTTGGTGCCAGGTCCGGTTGAAGAAACTCATTAAACGAATTAAGCTGGAGACTGATCAAATTGGGTACATTCAATGATGAACCAACCTTTGAAAAGCTCTTTCTTTTGGATATCAATTGAAACTCCTTTTATCAGTAATTCGATGATTACATACATGAACCAGAAGAGGGAATACCGTCAGGATGTACATCAATAATTCACTGATTCTTGCAACCTGAATCGTTCGAACTATGTATGCAAAAAAGGATTACTTTACCTCGACAGTGGCACCAACTGCCTCGAGTTGTTTCTTAATGTTTTCCGCTTCTTCCTTGGATACCTTCTCTTTGACTGGATTAGGCGCTCCATCAACAAGTGCTTTTGCTTCTTTCAAACCAAGAGCTGTAATCGCACGCACCTCTTTAATCACCTGAATTTTCTTGTCTCCGAATGCGTTCAGTATAACATCAAACTCTGTCTTTTCTTCAGCCGCATCTGAAGCTCCTTCCCCCTGTGCCACAGCGACCTGCATCACAGGAGCTTGGGCGGAAACACCCCACTCCTCTTCAAGCTCCTTCTTGAGCCTTGCAAGCTCCAATACCGTTAGCACATTAATTCTCTCTTTTAAGTCCTCAACCTTGTCTGCGGCATCTTTCTTTGCCTTTGGCATCACTCCTCCTCAAATATATGGTGTTTTGTTATTTCTCTTCTTTGTTTTCCTCTTGTTGATCCTCTGTTGATACTTCCCCTTTACGGTCTCCTTCTTTATCATCATCTTTTGACTGCTCTTCGGTTTTTTCCCCACCGGTTACCTCTTCCTCGATCGTTTCTTCTGGTTCCTTCAATGTTACCTTTTCTTCCTCTTTCTCAACCTCTGGCTCTTCGGGTGCTTTAGTTTGCTCTTCGCCCACCGGCGGTCGCTCTTCCGTTATCTTCTTGCACATACCATCAACTACTCTCAGTAAGCCAGATAAATGAGTCTGCAAAAGATTCACGAATCCGCTTATCGGGCTTATCAGAACATTCAGCATCTGTCCTGCCAGGACATCCCGCGAAGGGAGATTCGCCAATTTTCTCGCTTCGTCTGACGAAAACCATTTTCCCTCGATATAACAAAGCTGCATGGTTGGGAGTTCGGGTTCCTTATAGTGATCATTGATGATCCGCGCAGGCCCTATGGGATCATCGTAGGAGATCGATATCGAATTCGGACCGGCAAGCACTTCATTAATCTCCTCAAAACCGAGCCGCTCACTTGCACGTTGCAAAATTGAATTCTTTATGACAAAGTATTCGTAGTTGTCACTTCTGAATTTGCCGCGCATACTATTCATCGCATTTGCGTCCAGCCCGGTGTAATCCACTATGTAGAACGAAACTGCTTTTTTCAGCTTTTCCATGAGTTGCTCAACCTCTTGTTTCTTTCTTGCTACTGCTTTACTCTCCATAGTTTCTCCTCATTACCCCCGTCTATTGACCCTATCGTAATTCCCTAATTATCTCCTGTGCATTGATCGTAATGCCCGGTCCCATGGATGAACAAAGATTGAGATTCTTAATGTACGTTCCCTTGGTCGATGCTGGTTTCAACCGAACTACTTCGCGTAACACCTCAAGTAAATTCTCCTCCATATGTTCAGTGCTAAACGAAACTTTGCCAATCGGAACATGCAAGTTTCCCGTTTTATCAACCTTGAATTCAATCCTTCCTTTTCGAGCATCATTGACAGCCTTTTTAATGTCCTTTGTTACCGTTCCAACTTTCGGGTTTGGCATCAAACCCCGGGGACCAAGAATCTTTCCAATTTTTCCTACTTTCGACATCATCTCCGGAACTGAAATTGCAAGATCAAAATCAGCCCAACCATTTTTTATCTTCTCAATTAATTCCTCACCGCCCACATAATCTGCCCCAGTCTCCTTCGCTTCATCTTCCTTTTCTTCCGTCACAAACACAAGAATCCGTATCTTCTTCCCTGTTCCATGGGGGAGAAACACGGTTCCGCGAACCATCTGATCAGATTTCCGCGGATCGATTCCCAGACGAATGCTAAGTTCAGCAGTTTCATCAAATTTTGCAGTTGCGTTGTCCTTTACAAATACAATCGCTTCGGTAACCGAATATTCTCTTTTTTCAACTTTTTCTTTTGCGTTCCTGTATCGTTTTCCTCTTTTCATATGCCATTTCCTCTTTTTATACAACAACAATACCCATGCTTCTTGCTGTTCCTTCAATGATCTTTATTGCGTTTTCAATATCATGCGCATTGAGATCTTCCATTTTCTCCTGGGCAATCTTTTTGATTTCCTCCCTGGTAATCTTTCCAACCTTTTCCTTATTCGGCTGGGCAGAACCCTTTGCTAAACCAGCAGCTCTCTTAAGAAGTACAGACGCCAGCGGAGTCTTAGTAATAAAGGAAAATGTTTTGTCTCTATAAACCGATATCAGAACAGGAATAATGAGTCCTTCTTTGCCTTTCGTTTGCTCATTGAATGCCCTGCAGAACTTCATGGGATCCTGTAAATGCTGTCCAAGAGCAGGGCCAACAGGAGGAGCAAGTGTTGCCTCACCCGCTGAAATGTGTAACTTAATCAATCTTTCAATAGGTTTCTTTGCCATATGCCCTCCGTACTCAGAAATCAGATGTTAGAGAATTGATAACAGTCAAAGGATTTCTATTTCTTGATCCGTTCTGAATTTTGTCTTCTTTCATCTTTTTCTGATCTTTTTGCTTTTGCTATAACAACTTAATTTGATAAAAACTCAGTTCAACAGGTGTTGACCTTCCAAAAATGGTAACAATAACCTTCGCTTTTTCCCTGTCAGGATATACATCTTCAACCGATGCATTAAAATCTATAAATGGTCCATCAATGATTCTAACTGCATCTCCCTGTTGAAAAGGTATTTCACGTGAAATCCTGTTGACCTTTGTTTCCATTATATTGAGCATTCTCTGCACTTCCTCGTCAGAGAGCGTTTGAGGATTATCGCTTCCAAGAAAATCCATAACACCGGCAGTATTTCGGATCAACCGGAAGTTCTCATCAGCTGGCTCCATTTCAATGACAACATAGCCTGGATAAATCCTCTTTTCGGTAACCACCTTCTGCCTGTTCTTTATCTTTGCTACGTTCTCCACTGGTATGTAAACATAACCAAACTCATCTTTCTTTCCCTCGAGCGCAATTCTCTCTTCAAGAACCCTTTTTACTTTCTTTTCCTGACCCGTAAAAACATGCACAATATACCACTTTTTCATACGATCACCGGGATAAAATAAAAAATATTATATTTCGAATAATAAAGTCCGCAAAGCCAATGAATACTGATAAAATCACGGAAATAATGAGAACAACACTGGTCGATCCGATGAGCTCATCCTTTTTGGGCCAGGTAACTTTCAATAGCTCAATTTTCACTTCCTTAAGAAATTGTATTACTCTTGACATTTTGTTAACCTCATATTCCAATGTTGATAGCATGGCAGGTCTGGGAGGATTTGAACCCCCAACCCCCGGATTTGGAGTCCGGTGCTCTAGCCGTTAGAGCTACAGACCTACCCTTATCACCGAGTTTCTTTATGTTTTGTGTGCTTCTTACAAAAAGGGCAATACTTATAGTATTCAAGCCTTTCTG
>SOKD01000203.1 GCA_004376305.1 Candidatus Cloacimonadota bacterium
AAGCATTTCCTTCCTTGCAAGGAAGAATCCTTTCTCCGCATCCTTTGAAGCAGCTATGCGCCCAATTGGTTCGGCAATCATTAGCTTTTGAACTCGTTTCTTCTTGGTAACGATAAGGAATTTACGAGAAACAACGACATCCTCATCCTGCTCGAATCTGAAACGCTTGTCGGATAGATAGATGAATCCCCGGGGACCTTTCTTTCCTTCTTTCAGATACATAGCATCCCACACATCAACGAGATTCTCTCCTTCAAGCAGCTTAAAAGACGCCTTTTCCAAATTTTCAAATCCCTTATCGATCCGTGAAATCCGTGTTTTTATTTTGCTTACCTTCTCTTCCATTGGTTGGATCATCGAGCTCAATTTGTTCTGAGCATCACTTACCATTGTCTTAACAGGCAAAATCCTTGATTGAAGAGAGTCTATGTGACTGTAAAAACTCCCTGGACTATTTTCATAACTACCACGTACTGAGGCAATTTCCGATAGCATGGAATTGAGAGTAAAGCTGTGAACATTTGAAATATTCTGCGATTCTGTCTGGATATTATTCTTTATACCCGGCATCTCCTCTCTATATGCTGCAATTGAATCCTCCCAATCCTTGCAAAAGATAAATCCTTTCTGCCTGTTGATTTTGAGACTATTGGCAATGCTGGAAAGTTTCGTTTCTATATCTCTTACTCTTCCGAATATATCCTGGAACAGGTATTTGCTCTTCAGTGAATTAACATCCCTTTCCATTGATGAAAGCTTTGATCTGTATTCACTTACCTTCTTATCATCCCCTTGATACATTGTCCCTCCTTATTAAAAAACTTACCGCACTTAACGTCAGTGACAATATTGATAATTTCATAATGTCTCCTTTCTACTTTTTCAACTTTTACCATAATTTTAGAGAAATATCAATTCTTTTTTTAATACATTATACGTATTCAGGAAATTCACAACGTATATGCATGAAAATAATTGCAACAATATTTCTTGACATTTTTCAATTCTTGTTTATATTGTTATCATATGTAGAAGACATCTATTGTTCTCATCAGAACAATTGGTCTTCTCGCTCATTATACATCCACATTTTTGCAAGTATTAAATGAATAATCAGCACATAGGGGAGGGTAAATGATAACCATTAAGCAAATTGAAGATTTGATGAAAATTACATCTGATACGCATACAATTAGCAGTTTTTACATAGGTATTCAGCCACAATTTCTTATTCAGAAGAAATATAAAATTCTTGTAAAAGACCTTATAAAACAAGGCACAAAGGATCTCTCAAGATATAACGATGAACAAAAGGAGTTTATAGATAAGGACATTGAAAGGATACTTCGATTTATGAATTATGAATTTGACGAAAAATCACGGGGACTCGCTATTTTCGCATCATCACCCCTCAATCTTTGGCAGGTTTATCCACTGCCTCAAAGAATAAAAGGACGCTTTGTAATCGACTATGATCCTTATACCAGACCTCTCGTTCGTTTCTTTGATGAAAACGAGAAGTATTTCACGGTTCTTGTTGACAGGAAAAAGGCGCGTTTGTTCAGCATGTATGCGGGAATACTCAATGAGCGGAAGGAAGTTTATGATGAAGTGCAGGGGAGGCACAAAAAAGGCGGATGGTCACAAGCTCGGTTTCAAAGACACATTAAAGACCAAGCAGCAAAGCATCTCCAAAATGTGAGCGGCGTTGTTTACGATCTTTACAAAAAAGAAAAATTTGATCACTGTATTCTTGGTGGTCAACATGTAACGCGAAACAATTTTAAGAATATTCTTCATAGCTCTATTCAAAAGATCATTGTTGGTGAAATTGATGTTGCGCTGGATGATTCACCGCTTGAAATAATGGATTCAGTCCAGCATATTATAAACAAATTTGAAGACAGGCAATCGAGAAGATACCTGAAAATTCTCAGGGACAGACTTGGTAAAAAACACCTTGCAGTGAGCGGTCTTGAAAAGACGGTAAAAATGCTTCAACAAGCGCGTGTTCATACCGTTATCATTAAAGAAGACCTTAGAATTCAGGGCTTTAAATGCGTTAAATGTGAAACACCATTTACAAAAGATGCGAAGAAATGCCCATTATGCAGCAAAAAAATTGTACAGGTTCCAGATATTGTAGATGAAATTATAGAAAAAACATGGGAACTCAACGGGGAAGTGAAGTTCATAAAAACAAGCAAAGAATTAGATAATCTTGGCGGAATTGCCGCTCTCCTTCGATGGTAAACTACGGAAAAGATGAACATTTACAATATTAATTGAAACCTACTCTTTCCTCCCAACGTATAGTTAGAAAAGAATGAAGTACCATAATTATTTGCATGATTTTAAAATCTCAATTGTTCTCTCATAAGGAGGTAAAATGAGGAAGATCTGTCTTGTTACAATATTCATATTTGCGGTTCTTTCCGTAGCTTTCTCCCACCATTCCGTCGCACTGACGGATAATGCATTATCGATTATTACCAATCCTGCGGGTCTTGGATTCCGACGAACATTTGAGGGATATATTATCTCACCTTTTGACACATCTGAATTTAAGGATGAAATGTCGGTGCTGCTGAGAGCTGGTAATATCGGTTTTGCAAGTCAGTTTTACGGGAAAGGTAGCAATTACAATTCATTTACGATCTCACTTGGCACCTGTCTTGGAAAGAACTTCTATTTCGGTACAGGATATCAATGGTTTACCAGGATAAAGAGAAGCTCAGCATGGGATATTGGGGTTTTGTACAGACCTTCGAATTTTCTATCAGTGGGTGTAACAGGAAAGAATATAAATTTCCCTGACGATTTGTATCCGGAGTACATATTTGGTCTTGGACTAAGACCATTCGGAAATAGATTTACTATTTCATTTGATGCAAACCTCTTCAAAACAGAAACAATAAACTATGCTGATGAATTCAAATGGACGCTCGGAGCTCAAATTGAGCCCATAAAAGGGATCATACTAAAAGGACACTACGCCCAAAATGACTTTGGAGCAGGAATTGGCTTAAATCTCAAACACTTTGGAGTTGAAGGTTATGGGAATTTTAGTGATGAAAACGAATTAACGGATGGTTATACGATTGCGCATTTCAGCGCTGATCGGTATAGAACGATATTGAAAAGAAGAAAATCATACTGGGTTAAGCTTACTCTAAAAAACAAGATCATTGAAGAAAAAAGAAGGACAGGAATTTTCAGCAAAGCACTTCCAACATTGAAGGAAGTGGTTGATGTTATAGAAAAGCTTGCTGATGACCCGGAAATAGCTGGAATTTATATTGTTATGGGAGAACCCCAAACAGGTTTTGCAAAGAAACAGGAAATACGAAAAGCATTGACGAGGTTCAAAACCAAAGGCAAAAAGATCTTTTGCTATACGGAATCAATGGGAAATACTGCATATTACCTTGCAACAATTGCGGATTCAATATTTATGAATCCCTCAGGATATCTTGCATTAACGGGTATGTATTCAGAAGTTCCATTTATTAAGGGAACACTGGAGAAAATCGGTATTGAGCCGGAGCTCGAACGAATTGGAAAATATAAATCAGCCGCTGATATTGTCACAGCTGATTCAATGTCCTATGCTTTCAGAGAAGTTCAGAATTCAATTCTCGATAATCTTTATAATCAATTTGTTTCTGCCATTGCAGGATCGCGAAATATGACTACCTTAAAATTGAAGGAATTAATTGATCAGGGTCCATTTACTTCAAAACAGGCAGAAGCAGCGGGTTTGGTTGATAAATTGTTGTATGAAGATGAGGTGGAGAAGCTCCTGAGTGAGCAGAAGATACATCTTCGTTCATTGCGGACATATTTGCTCAAACATGATTATGTTTACAACTGGCAGCTCGAACCAGGAGAAAAAATTGCTATCATCTATGCAACCGGTAGCATTGTTTCGGGGAAGAGCGGTAAGAACATCTTTGCTGGTGAACTCATGGGAAGTGAAACAATAGTCAAAGCGATACAGGC
>SOKD01000091.1 GCA_004376305.1 Candidatus Cloacimonadota bacterium
TTCTAAAACCTGGAACTGCAGCGCTGTTTTTATACTCTCGGGCAACCTTTGATCTCTCCTGCTCAAGGTTACTATAGGGCAGTGATACATGAACTTCCCGAATGTAAGATTTCGGTTTCTCTATCTTCACTTCCATAGGAAATACCATTTAGTTCGTTATTATCGTTAACTTCGTTTAGAGCGTTAACATCATTTTGTTCGTTTTCCTGGTTTGTTTGTCATTGCGAGTATTCTTCTATATTTACCCTATTAGAAAGTCCTTCGGCTTACCATTTGGGCCATGCAAACTCCTAACGGGGTTTACTGCCAAAGCAATCTCATTTTTAGCTTTTAATATTTCACTTTTTACTTTTTACTTGTGTGTCGTCTGTTTGCTCTTTTCTGCCTTATTTGTGCGAGAGGGGGGAATTGAACCCCCACCCCTAAACAGGACTGGATCCTAAATCCAGCGCGTCTTCCATTTCCGCCACCCTCGCAATCTCTTGTAAGTCATTCAATCAAATAACTTCAATTAAATAGTAACTTGATTTTCATGGCATGTCAAGTGAAAAGTTACACTGAGAGATTATGGTACGCGGATGAAATGCAAATTACAGGTTATCAGGTGGCAATACAAGGCAGAAACAGAATAGTGAAAAACCGATAATGATGAGAAAAACAATGCACGATTGCATTACTATTTCTGAGTTAGAAATGACAATTGAGGACGACTAAAGGAAATAAGGAAAATTTTATCATCTTCCGCAAAGGTCTGAAAATGCTCCTTCCTTGGATTAAGCACTATTTTTCCTTTATGCTTCACGCCAATCAGAATTGATGGGTTTTTCCCCAGTCTCTTTGACAGAATATCAGCTCCTAATTCCTCAAACGTTTTTCCATAGTAATTTGGAGGAACAGGTAGCTGGTAAATTTCATTTGTTTCCTCACTCACTGTTACAAGGTTCGTATATACGGTGCTCAATCCCGGTGTAAGTGCAGATTGCGAAATAATTCTGAGTGCAAATTCTCCTGCTGAAATAATTTCATCACAACCAGCCTTTCGAAGATGCTCGAAGTTCTTGCGTGCAACAGCTTCCGTTACAACGTGTATTTTTGCACAATCACTTTCAATGCATAATTGCTTAATGGTCAATGCAACAAGGATTGACTGAGCATCCGCATGCTCACCAGCACTCTTTTGCGAAAGGATAATACATGAGAAGCATTTCCGTATATTTGCATGATTCAAAACCACTTCACTTGTTGGATCTCCCTTTACGAGGTAAACATATTTGAATTCCTCAAGCTCCGAGAGCGTTTCCTCCGGTATTTCACTTGAAATGATTACAATGGCTCTTTTTATTTTCAGGGCTTTGGCTCTCAGTTCCGCAACAATACTCACGCCCTTTTCATTCCAGTTACATATGACAATATGGTCTTTGATGTTTTTGGGTGGCATAAATCTTTTCCCTCCTATTCGTTTCTCAACAAAAATTGAGGCAACAGTTCCCGTAAAGACCCCGACAACACCAAGGCTGAGTACAAGTATTATCGTTGCTGTTATTTTTCCCGCAAGCGATTCCGGTTGACCGCTGTCGAGTCCACTGAATAAATAAACCGCAATATTCCAGAAACATTTTGGCACGTTTCCGAACTCGTCTGGATTACCTTTATGCTCAAACATCCACAGCAACAATGCGCCAGCAATCCATATACATACTATAACTATCAACAACCTTAAGAACTCATGTTCCCAGAAAAATCGTTTCAAACGAATAACCAATACTGTTAACCTCTGACAATCCCTCTTTTGCTTTTGGCAATAAACCGCAGCAGATTCTTTATCTCATCTGTTTGAGGCAATTCGCTCTGTATCTTCTCAACAGCCTGTTTTGTATTTAGTCCTTTATCAAGTATAAACTTAATCGCCTTTTTTAATACAGTTACTGCTTCTTTCTTAAAGTTATTTCTACGCAAACCTATACTATTGAGACCATGTATCCTGAGTGGATCACCCCCTGCAAGCGCATAGGGAATCACATCATTAACAACTCTGTATCCTCCCCCTATAATTGAATACCTCCCGATCCTACAAAACTGGTGTATCGGTACCAAAGCACTCAGAAAGACGAAATCCTCAATAATTACAAAGCCACCCATCTGTGTTGCATTCGCAATAATCACATTGTTTCCTATCTGGCAATCATGTGCGATATGAACATATGCCATAATATAACAATTCGATCCAATTCTTGTATTTGAATCTTTTTCAGTTGCCCGGTGCACCGTGACAAATTCGCGAATAATATTGTCGTCTCCAATTTCAACACCGCTTTTCCAACCAGCAAATTTAATATCCTGTGGATCACCTCCTATGAGTGCAGCATGGCAAATCTTATTGTTCTCACCTATTTTTGTACCAGCCTTAAGGAGTACATGATTCTCCACCACTGTTCCCGTACCAATAACAACATCTTGTTCTATAATGGAGTAATGACCAATGGTAACATTTTCACCAATTTTTGCGCCCGAATCAATAATCGCTGATTTTGCAATAGTGCTCAAGCTGGCCCCTTCCCTTTTTTCATAATAACAGCTGTAAATTTCCCTTCTGCAACGAGTTCATCATCTACAAATGCTTTCCCCTCGATAATGCATAACTTCTCTCTGAAACGCTTCAGTGCAAGTTCGCAACGGAGCTGGTCCCCCGGTCGAACCGGTTTTCTGAACTTTACCTTATCTATACTCATAAAATAGAGCAGTTTATTCTTCGTATTCATTCTGCTGAGCAAAAGGAAACCTCCAATTTGCACCATTGATTCAATAATAAGTACCCCGGGCATTACCGGATCCCCGGGAAAGTGACCTGAGAAGAATGGCTCATTGATTGTTACGTTCTTAATTCCTACAACAAAATCCTTTTCCAGTGAAATAATTCGATCAACAAGCAGAAAAGGGTAACGGTGCGGCATAATATCAAGAATTTCATGGATACTATAGCTTTTTTTCGCCATACTTTCCTCCCAAATTACCTTTAATTATTCCTGATCCCATAGTTCCCTTTAAGATAGCACAGAATTCAATCCCCATCAATAAATTCTTTCTTTAGTTTTTTAAAAAATTCAATGTGAGCAGTATGACCACCACAAAGAATCACGAAATGTCCGATAATTTTTCTTCCCAAAAGCGAGATATCACCAAGAAAATCAAGGATTTTATGTCTTACTAATTCATCAGCAAAACGCAGCGGAGAAGAATTCAAAAAACCATTTTTTGAATAAACAAGTGAGTTTTCAAGACTCCCACCCTTTATTAATCCCTGTTTTTGCAGCGGTTCGACCCATTCAAGGAAAGCAAACGTTCTTGCGGGAGCAATCTCACGGACAAAGCATTCGGGACTCATTACCATTGTTTTCATCTGTGTCAGTTTTGGATAATCCTTGTAACTAATGAAGTAGCTAATAGTAAATTCCGGCGATGGAAAGACAGCGAGAAAACTCCCCTTATGCTCGTAATTCAAAGGATATTTAATTACTATATCATCATGAACCTGCTCCGATTGTTTTTCCACGATCCTGGTTCCGTCAAGTATTTTCACAAGAGGCAAGGCACTTCCATCCATAATCGGCAATTCATCACCCTCCAGAATTACCTCTACACCATCAATCTCAAGGCTGTATAAAGCAGCAAGGAGATGCTCAACGACTGCAAAAGAGACATTGGAGCTGCCAAGGGTTGTTCCATGCACCGTATCAGTAACATTGTCAAGAGAAGCAGCAACACATACACCAGCATTCTCTCCGCTTTTTCGAAAATAAATGCCATCAGATGAAGGATGAAGGGTAACTTTAGTCATTGCTCCTGAATGCACTCCGATACCTTCAAATGTAATAGGTTGCTGAATGGTTCTATGGATTTTCTTTGACAGATTCAATTTCCTTTTCAATTTTTTCCAGGTTCTTTTCAATCTGTTTGACGCGCTTCAGAAGTTCCGGAAGTCTCAAGGACGCTGCATATATGCGGCGAGCAAGACTGTGATCTCTTGCTGGGTAACCGGAATAGAGTGCATGTGGTGGAATGTTCTTCGTAACTCCTCCCTGAGCTGCCACAATAGCTCCATCGCCTATTTCAAGATGGTCAGCTACCCCAACCTGTCCGGCAAGAATGACGCCATTACCTATTTTGCAACTCCCTGCAATTCCCACCTGCGCAATGATTAGGCTATCTTCACCAATTGTCACATTATGTCCGACCTGAACAAGATTGTCAATTTTTGTTCCTCGTCTTATTATGGTTTTGCCAAATGATGCCCTATCAATGGTAACGTTTGCGCCAATTTCGCAATCATCCTCAATAACAACAATGCCAATCTGTGGGATTTTATGATGCTTCTTTTCAACTGTTGCATATGCATATCCATCACTTCCAAGAACTGCTCCAGCATGAACGATTACCCTGTTCCCAATAAGCGTTCTTCCTTTAATCGTGGTTGATGCCTTCAATACGACATCATTACCAATTTCACAATTTTTTCCAATATAAGTAAAGGGATAAATTCTTGTATTCTTGCCTACCTTTACTCCATTGCAAATTGTGACATACGGACCAATGTAAGCATTTTCTTCAATCGTAACATCATCTTCAATTATTGCATACTTCGAGATGCCCTTTTCTGGCGTCTCTGGCGGATGAAAATAATTGATAACCTTGATAAAAGAAAGAGCTGGATATTCAGCAAAAATATTAATTTTGCCTTCAACGGCAAACGATTTTCTTGTAATAATGCATGTTGCTTCGGAGGATTTCGCTGCCTCCAAAAATCTTTCATTCTCAAGATAACTTATTTCAGATTTTTTTGCGGTATCAAGACCAGCAACGCCGGTTATTTTTGCATTTTCATCACCACTAATTTCACCATCAATAAGCGTTGCTAATTCTTTGACGTTCATTTCTTCTTGATTTCCCGTCCAAGATATGTCATCACATCTCCGGCTAATTTCTCCATCTTATCCCGTTCATCTATAGTGAAATCTTTTTTAATAATTTCATTTCCACTATTGAAATTTATCCACTTTAGCTTTAAGGTAATCTTTCCGGAAGAAAGATCAATGTGCCCAAATACAACAATATCCGCATCAATGCGTCTTGAAACAAGGAGAATCTGATTATCATCAAGTTCATCCTCCTTCATAAAACCCAACAATGACATCGCCTCACTGACTCTTCGACCTTCAACTGCTTCGAATTTCGCAAATTTATTAAGACCCGCACGAATGAACGTAGAAATTTGACGTCCAAGATTTTGAGATTCGGCTTCAGAACTTATATTTTCAAAAAGAAAAACGTAAAATTCTGTCTCCGGCTTTACAGGTGAGACAACAGTAAATTCTTTATTAATTTCATACAGGACTCTTTCGGTTAAATCAAGACCCGTTTTTACAAATACAATATTACCCTTGCTAATGTCAAAAATAATAACATATTCATCCTCTTCGCCAATTTTTTCAATGATATTGCTGATTTCTTCTATAACAGGTTTCAGCAACTCTTCGTGTTTCTTCTGTAATTTTCCATTCTCTCCCCAGATTTCTTTCAAGAATTGCTCGTATTCCTTTTCCTTCTCCTGAATCTCCTTCTTTTTCTTCTTCTTTGTTTCCTCAGATAACATCAGGTCCTGATTCTCCAATTCATTCCTGAGTTTTTTAATCGCAGATTTTTTATCCTGTGCTTCATTTTCCCATTCTGCAACAAGTTTATTGTACTGATTTTTTAAATTGCTGCTGCCTTTGTAGCCATAAATAATCTTCTCTGAATCGATGTATCCAATTTTTTCCGCAGAAAAGAGGGAGGCAACAAATAATAGAATAATAGCGGTGAAAATACTAATGGTACGCTTCATCATTACCACCTCTCATAAAAATTAAATCCGATATGAACACTGTAGAAATGTTCCTCTATGGTACTCGTTTTTCTCCTGCCGGCAATAAAAGCAACATCAAGATAACCATCTTTCCTCAAAACAGGAATCGCGATTCCCAATGTAACGCCATCATCAACTATGCTACTTTCTGACAGATCTTTGAAATACCATGGTTTGTGAAAGTATCCAAGTCGCAAAGGAATACTTCTGCCCTTGTATCCTCGTGACCTCTTATATTCAAACCCAACACCGTATGACAGAACATCAAAAAAGTCATCTTTTTCTTGCCCATTAATCCTGAAACCACTCCAGTTTCTGTAACGGAGAGTAAAGAGAAGATTAAAATCATTCCCTATTGCAAGATCACTGCCAAGTGCAAAAAGCATTGGAAATTCAACTTCATCTTCGCTCAGAGTTGTATCATGGTGAATATATGAAAGACTTTTTGTTACCCTTTTGCACACAATGGGAAGGTCATAGCCGCAATTAAGACGCAGCGGCTCAAAATCGAAGACGATCCCAAATCCGTAGCTGGATCCCAAATAGGAACTCTTCAACGAGTCCCTTGTATCACGGAAAAGCGTATCAGCAAAATTTGTTATCCATATTTCTTCTGCTCCACCGAAAAGGACATTGAGGGAGAGTCCCATACCAATCTTATCTCCAATTCTTTTTGCAATCTCTATATTTCCCAGCGTCAATTGTCCCTTTTTTGAGAATTCTTCACGGTATACAATGCCATTTACAGAATCAGAATTAGCTATGAAATTCGAGTTGAAATCCATATTTTTCTGCAAATGGAATCCAAAAGCAAAGCTTTTAGGAAGTGTGGTCGCACCTTTTATACATGGAAGAGAGTAGTAATGCATTACGTTTTTTTCACCTTCGCCCGATGTCTCAAGACGCAATCCACTGTATGTAATACCAATTCCCGCGCTCCTTAGAAATGCTATTGAACCGGCTGTATTTGAAGAAACCGTACCAGGAATCTCCACAAAACCAAGTCCACTCATGTGTGCATCACCGCCAAGCATCGATTCACCCTCTCCTTTGAAACTATATATCGATTGTGAATATAGCAAGCTGAAATTGCCAACGCTCATGAGGAAAACCAAAAAAGAAGGAATGATTCTTAGAAAACAACTATTTTTACGCATTTTCATTGTATGTATAGTAACAATCAGTTAATTACTTCCTGCAGGCGGTGGTGTGTAGTAAATCGATAAAACAGGTAACTGATCAGCATCAAAGACTAATCGTGTACAATAACTATTCTCATTCTTACTTCTAAGGAGAATGCCCTTGTTCTCACGTTCATTCAGCCAATATTGAACGAGCGATGTAACATCGATTTCTTTCAATGTATCTTCTTTTGCAACTTTAAATTCGGCTGATGCAGCAACAGAGTATTCTGTTTGACCTTCTTCCCAATCACCCGTTATTCTATGAATGAATACGGTAACGCTATCCAGATAAGATTTATCAGGTTTTATTCCAAATGTTAAAAATGCCCGGTTAATGGTGACATTGTACGGAATTGAATCAATATCAAAATAGATAAGCGACCGATTAACAAAACCTTCGACCATTACAATTTCATTATCTTCTTTTATATATGTTGAATTCAAAATGAATGCATCGCTTACCGGAAAGAAATCTGTTGTTGAGTCCCCATGAAACACGGTAATTCTTATCCGATCTGTACTGCTTTCCCTCGAATAAATTGAGAGCAGCGTATCACCGAGTTCGTAGATAAAAATCATTCCTCTATTTATGATTCTGGACGTATCCAGAAGAGAAAAATCCTCACAGCTAAAGGTGAATGATTTTTCACTTTCATTAATTACAATTTCTGCAATCTTTGTGGGTTCATAATCTCCACCCGGTGTCGTCCACTGAGTATCAGTAGAAGATCTATTCCATCCTACAGTCGTTTCATCCCATATATTTGATAGGGGATAAATTGCAATGCTCACGCCTTTTTTATATGTTCCTTCCAGGCTGAAGGTTACCATTGCAGAATCGGCGTAATTGATGATACTGGTATCGACTATAGCAAAACGAACCAATACACGTGCTTCTAACGAATCGGTTTTGCCAATCCACAGTCTCTTTGCATTTCCTGTGTTCATGTTAGTATGATAATTCGAAACTGAATCACCAACAATATCGCCGATAAATACTGGCTTTGGAATATCCTTTGAAATCTCACCAATGCCAACAGGATTGTCCAGCTTATCTCTACATCCTGCGACAATGGATACAAAAATCAAGAATAACAATAGTTTTTTCATTACGTTCTAAAAACTTGTCCCAAGTTGGAAGTGCGGATTCCATCCGCCATTGCTCTTCTTATCAAATCCATAACCAATATCAAAACCAAGAATACCCATCATCGGAACCTCAATGCGGATACCCGTACCCACACCTTTCTTCAAATTCGCCAGATTTGTATTTTCGAAACTATCCCATGTATTTCCTGCATCAAAGAAAACAATCCAGTTTATGCCCTGGGTTATCATGTACTTGTATTCCGTTGTGAAAACAAAAGCGGTACGTCCTCCAATTATACTAAAATTCTCCCGTGGTCCAATTGAGCGGTCTGGATAGCCGCGAATTCCCCAATCCCCTACACCACCAAGATAAAATCTCTCATAAACAGGAACGGTCGCATTAGAACTGTAACCTCTAACTATGCCAAATCGTGAGCGAATCATATGCACAAAATTAAAGAAGCTCTTCTCATACCACCTGCTTTCAAACTGGTATTTCTGGTAATCCACGCTTCCACCGAAGATTCCACCTGAAAACTCTGCACTAATGCTGTTTCTTGATCCTGTTGAAGCGTTTAATCGATAATCCCTGCTATCTCGTACAAGGGTGAATCCAATACTGCTCCGCCATTTCGTTCCTCTCTGATCAAGTATGTACGTGCTTACCTTACTGATATCCTCATCATCAACAGTGATGGTTACTTTCTCAAGAGTGTACGATGTATGAAGACGCGTATATTTCAATCTTGGAACGGGTCTTCCCAGTCTAATTGATCCACCACGTTTTCTATCCTCAAAGTAATCCCACTTCCTTGTGATGAGGAAAATGTCAAATCCAGCAGTTGTTGGTGTATCGAAAAGCCATGGCTCCGTATAGCCAAAAGTGTAATTAGCAAGCTTCCCGCCTTTCTCAAGACTGAAGTATGCAGTCGATCCTCTTCCAAGAAGATTTGGAATGTTGAGTGAAATATTACCGGTTACCCCCCATGCCTGGCTATACCCCATACCAGCATTAAACTGCCCCACTTCTTTCTCCTTCACATTGAGTATCAAATCAATGTCTCCTGCTTCATTTGCTTTCTTACTATCAAGCTTCATATCTTCAAAAAAACCTAAATTGAATACAGCCCTCTGAGAATCGATCAATTTAGATCTCTGAAAGAGGTCACCCGGAAAAATTCTCAATTCCCTCCTGATCACTTTTTCCCAGGTCTTAAGATTTCCTGATATAATAACCTTTCTGAGATGAGCCGGCTCCCCCTCCTGAATTACATATTTTGTGTTTATTGTGTCACCCCTCGCCTCTTCTTCGGGTATGATGAATGCATAAATATATCCAATCTCGGTATAGAGTGAGTAAAATTCCACCATTGTGTCATCCAGCTTTTCTTTGTTGTATGTTTCTCCCTTCTTGAACATTACCGCTGCTTTCAGCCTTTCCGTTTCGATCACTTCATTCCCTTCAAACTCAACACTTCCAAGACAGAATTTTTTGCCCTCACTAATATCAATTCGTATTGTCATCCACTCCTGTTTATCATCATAGCTAATATCGTATTCATCTACCTCGCATTTAGGATATCCATGCTTTTTGTAAAAATCAGTAATACGATCCAGATCATTGTAAAATTCTTCCTCGTCGAAGTTTCCTGACCTCCACCATCTTTTGCTCTTATTTTTCATCAAGCCACCAAGCCTCTTATCAGGAAAGAGCGTATTTTCGGTGAAATATATGTTCTTGATTCTCACCCTTCTGCCTTCATCGATGCTAAACGTTAATTTAGCCTTCTCATCCTCACTCGTAATTTCTGAAGTAACCCTTACCAGTAAGAATCCTTTTTCTTTGTACTTTCCCTTTATTTTCTTTGTCCATTTGAAGATCTTCTGGGGAGAGAGAATTTCACCGTCCTGAACACCCATGACTTCTTTCAAATCTTTCTCTTTTACATGGTCATTTCCAATAAATATAAGTTCCTTCAAGAAAGGATTCTCTGACACTTCAATAATAAGCACCTGTCCCGCATCCGTTTTCTCACCTTTGATCGTTACATCCGAAAAAAGACCCAATTTGTATATCTTCTTTATTGCTTTATCAAGGCGACTTTGTGTGACTTCATCACCTACTTGAAGCATAGAAGAACTCATGATGAGTTCTTCATCAGTAGTATTATTTCCCCGCACCTCTATCCTTACAATTTTATCAGCAAAGAGATTTGTTATAGAAACAATAAAAACAAAGAAGACAAGAAGGACAATTACCACTCTGTAATGCAACACTACTCCTTTATAAAAATATATCTCTTAATACTATAAAAAATCAGTAATATATACCACATAAAAAATGACAAGTCAAGAAAATAAAATAAAACCACTTTATTGTGCATTATTAAAAGAGAACCTTAATTCTCAATCCTCATACAAGAAATATTGTTTATTTGCATATGCCAATCTATTAGCAAAATAAACGAACTGTACTCTGATTTGTTCCCTGAGTAAATGAATTGCGCAGGAAAAACGAACCGCAGTTTAAAGGCTTCAATGTATCCCAACAAGTTCTTTTATCATTACAATGAATTCATCCTGTTTCTCGGGAGAAAGTCTCAGTACATTGAAAGATATCCTCGCAAATCCAAACATCCTGCAATAATTCATTTCGGCAAGGTGAAGTTCTACAACCTTTCCTGCCCTTGTTACCATTGCAATTTCTCCCCTGCCGCGGATCTTGACACCAATTCCATCAAACGCTTTGTGTTCTATCGTGGAAATATCTTTTATATTTGATAATGCAATATCACAAAACGCAAAAGCGCCAAATTGTATCTTTATGGTCCTATCACTAACGAGTATAAATGAAAATCTTTTTATAACAAAGAAAAGAAAAAAAATAAGCACCCCGGCCAGCGAAGGAACAATTGCATCAATATCTTTTGTATAAATACCAAAAAGAAATCCTATTACAAAAATGAAAATAAGAATCTCAAAGGGGAATCGAAAAAGCGGATGGAGAACAAAGGAGAATCTCCTCATTTGCTCTTCTTTTCTTCATTCCTCATCACCCATTCTTCAATCAAAGCCCACAGGTCATCGGGAGATTCACATGCAATGCTTGAGATGTGTTTGCAAGCTTTGAAACCCCAGACTGCAATACTATCAACTCCCATTTCCAACGGAATGCTCATGGCATCTACCACCTCTTCGTGTTTTTCTCGGGGCACCTTAAAAGCCTGCGACCATATTTGAACGTTCTTACCAAACTTCTCTGCTGCTCTCTGCAGTTTTCTTGTCTCATTCTTCACATAATCCTTGAGCGGTTTGCCAAAAAGGACACCATACGGATCAGTAGCAAGCACTTCAAGAGACGGAAGAGATGCAATCTTTGTCAAGAATCCCTCATCAGCCTCAGGGAGAATGCAAACTGCATTCCTCAACCCCTCTTTTTCTGCTATTTTCGAGACAAAAGCAAGAAAATCAAGTATTGATTCTAATTTGAAGAAATCGATCTTCGAGCTCTTTTTCATAGGAAACTTTGTACTGTAGGTATCCTCATATTTCTTAACACATGATGGACACCTGCAACACCATACACCACCTTTTGAAAAATGATGATAGAAGTGCGGTTCATCCCAGAAAGCAAAATTTGCACCCGATTTTGCAGCACTCTTAATCCATGTTTTCACAAGTTTTCTGAACTTTGAACTATTCGGACAGGCAGCAGGAACTCTTTCAAAAATTGAATCAATCTGGCATATTTTCGGATATTTTGCCACCCAGGTTGAGTATGCTTCTCCCCCAAAAAATCCACCAAGTCCCCAGGGATCAAGCCATGCCCCAAGACCTTCTTCTTTTGTAATTTTCACAATATCATGTATTGTTTTTTCATAGAACTCAAAATCATTCTCACTGTATGTATGCACAATAAAATCAAACCCAACCATTTTTAATAGACGCATGTCTGATTGAACATGTTCAAGAATTCTATTCCCAAAATAACTCACACCAAATTTCAAATGCAACTCCCCTTTTATATTCTATGAATTATATAAGTAGTATGTATACACAAGATTAACGCAATTGTCAACAACTATTGTGCTTTCATTACATGGATTTCTCAATAAGGTACACAGATTGACCATTCTTTGCATTGCGTTAGTCAATGCTTATTCACCCTCAACCTTCCTCTTTTTTGCTCTATCGAAAAATTGGAATATACAACTGGTGAGCAGAATGATTAATCCTATAATGTGCAGTGTTTTTCCAAGACTAAATGATGAGTCCTCATATACAAACCGTATATCATGTTTCCCTTTGTTAAGCAGAACTGCTCGGAGCGTGTAATTTGCAAGAAGTATCCTGGTTTTCTGTCCATCCACATAAGCAGTCCATTGCGGGAAGTAGTTTTCGCTGAGAACAAGGAAACCTCTTGTGTTTGCATCAACATTGATTTCAATATCGTCGACTCCAAAATGCTTAATAGAAACATTCGAGCCACCAATAGCTGTATCTGGATGCGCAATACCAGGATCCTCCTCAAGGATAACGGTGCTCCAGGGATTGAATTCCTCGCTCATCATATATTGAAGGATTTGCTCTTTCTTCTGAATTACCTTGAAATCTTCAACAAAGAACGCCCTTGGCAGAACGTTATTATTTTTGTAGATAACAGGTTCAAGTGTATCTTTTCTGTAAACGTTATGCACGGGTTGAAAATGAGAAAAATAACCTCTCCATTCCCTGATAACTCCCCGCGTTCTTTCATCATACCGGTATTCAAGTGATTCCGGTGGCAATTGTATCCCTATTATATACTTACCATTGAGAACATCCACCAATTTCGAGGATTGAATGAGATTCAAGGGTGTAAACATGACACTTTCACCGGCTCCAATGAGTTCCTGAAATCTACGAAGCGGATTTGGATGGTATCCGCCAAGGCTCTCTATTCCATGATAAATGAGTATCCCATCATTCGAACGACGATAGTGCAAGGGGAATACCCTGAAGAGACTCTTATCTTCTTCAAGAAAGGAAACAATCGCATCTTTTTTATAGTACTGAGCTGCTGGTTTTTCAGCAACAAGGTAGCGTTTTGTCAGAGTCCATTGGTCAATAACGAGCACCAGAAGTAACCCAACAACTACATAGATTGCGCGCAAACGCTTTCTCAAAAAAAGCAGTATTAATATAAAGCCCGCAATAACCACTATTATTGCTTTTCCCAATCCCTTCAAAAAGAATGAGTAATTGCCTGTGAATGCATTTAACTTTGAAGCGTTTTGCGGAATCTGAAGATAGGAGAAATGTGATTTAAGAAAAGAAAGCATCCCTTCCCTGCTTACGGTCGAAATGAAACCAACAACGAGCAAACAACCAAGAAAGCATACCATTGAGATAATTATTTTCCTGGAATTATTTCCCTCAAGAATTCGTTTCAGACCAAATGACCCAAGAATCGCGGCGGAAAAGGTCAGTAAGAAAAAAATGAGCGACGGCGCACGAAATTTCTTGATTCCTGGAATAATATAATACGCAATTTTGAAAAGTGGAGTATTCTTTCCAAGGGCAAGAATCAATGCAACAATTCCCACACCCAAAAAGAACTTGACATCCCTATTTTTAAAACTGAAGAGAAGTCCAATGAGTAATAATAGAAGCGTAATAATGCCAAAATATTCAGTATGCAGCTTGAAATAGTTTTCTCCCCAGTAATGCTCAAGTAAGCCTGAGAACTCAGGGACAAAGAGGTCGAGTAGTTCAGCAGTCGGCATCGACCAGGATGTTGTATACTCGTATCCCTTTGTTTCTCCACGTGCTCCAAAACTGAGATTCTTGTATACCGGGAGGAATGAGATTGAAACAATCATTCCAAGAACGATAAGACCAAAAATAAAGAAACCAATGATTTTAATTGTATTTCTTGCTTTCATGGGTTTTTGCTGTCCTGTAAGAAGAAAAATGAAGAAGAATAGGCCAAGTCCGGTTGCGTAATACGTCATCTGGAAATGACCTGCAAGAAAACTAAGACTGGTAATAGCAGCAAAGAAAACAAAAAAGTAGAACTTTTTTTGTTTTACTCCCTTATGAATAAACAGAAGCATCAAGGGAAGCAAGGCAACAGAAATTGCTCTCCCAAGATGACCGGCATAGGTTGTTGACATGAGGGAACCTGAAAACATATAACAGAAAGCACCAAATGTTGCCGGGAAAACCCCCAATTTCAAACATTTCAGAAAAAGAAAGCTACCCAAACCAGCAAGAAAAACATAGATGATAAAAAGAAGCAGCCGAACGTTATGGACGGGTAGAAAGTAGTTGAGCAGTGTATGC